>JAGQHR010000512.1 GCA_020431745.1 Candidatus Eiseniibacteriota bacterium | reverse complement strand
TCTCAGCGGGTCCCGCGTGCGCGGATCGATCGTTCGTGCGCATGCGACCGGGTACGATCGCAGAGTGCTCGGAGAAAGGGGTGAGCGCGGCGTGTTTCGGAACTTCGCAAAGCTCGCGAGCCGGGTGGCGGTGATTCTCCTTTTGGGAAGCGCGACCGCCCGCGCGCAGACCGACGGCATTTGGGACGTCTACCTCAACGGGAACCAGATGCGCGACGTCGCGGCGGTGGGGGACACCCTCTTCATCGCGACGACCGGGGGAGCCGTCCGCTACCTGGGCGGGGGGTTCCGCCAGTGGAACCGCGAACCGTTCGGAATCCTCAGCGACAGCGTCAGCGTCGTGGCGGACGATGGGGCCGGATCGCTCTGGTTCGGAACCGAGCGCGCCGGCATCTCCGTCTTCGATCCCATCGGGGAACGCTGGTCTCCCTTCACCAGCCTCCTGCAACCGATCCCGGGCGACCGGATCCACACCGTGCGCTTCCAGGAGTCGCCGCAGGGAGAGCCGGCGCTCCTGGTGGGGCTGAACAGGGCTACTCCGTGTTCGTCGACGGCAACCTGCGGTTCGTTTGCCAGCAGGGCGTGGACATCTGCGATCTCCCCAGCTTCGACGTGCTCGACCTGAGCTATCTGGGGGACGAGCTCTTCCTCGCGACCGGCGAAGGCGTCGTGGCTCAACGTGAGGACGGCACCTGGACGGAACGAAACGCCGGGCTGCCCACTTCCGACACGATCCTGCGACGCCTCGAGCCGTGGCAGGGACAGCTCCTCGGGGCCGGTCCGGACGCGGTCCACCGCTGGGACGGGACGGCCTGGAGCGAGCTCGGAGCCGGACTGCCTGCGGGGTTCGTGCCGTTCGACCTCTTCGTCGACGGAGCCGACGTCTGGGTCGCGGGGGGCACCTCGGGGGCGTTCGCGGATCAGGGAGTGTTCGTTCTCTCCGCCGACACCTGGACGCGCGTCGGCACGACCGTCTTCACGGCGACCTCGGTCGTGCGCACCGCCAGCGGACGCCTCTTCGCGACCGCGACCGATCCGACGGAACGTCTCGACGGACTCTGGGAGCTCGCGGGGGGAGACTGGGTGCAGCATCGCGTGCCGGGACCACCGGAGCGCGCACACTATCGCAGCGTGACCGTCGACACCGAGGGTCGCGTCTGGTTCTCGACCGCGGAGAGCGGGAAGGACCCGCTCGTCGGCACGTACGATGGAAACGAGTGGGTCGTGCGCAACGGCGGGCAGAACGGAGCCGCGCGCGCGTGGACCTGGAGCGTTCTTCCGATGGCGGACATGCTCTTCCTCGCGCACTGCTGCTGCAGCGTTTCCGAGACCGCTTGTCAGCTCGAGACCTTCACCGAATCGGCGGAGGAGTTCCGCGCGATCTCCGGGATCCGGGAGGCCTGGTCGCTCGACCGCGATACCGGCGGCGACGTCTGGGTTTCCACGAACAACGCGAACGAACAGCTCTCGCACGGAATCTATCGATATCGTCCCTCCACGGGCGAGGTCGTGAACTTCAATCCCGAGAACACGGCGTTGACGTCGGAGCAGAACCCGGCGATTCGCGTGCAGGGTAACCGCCGTTGGATCGGAAGCTCGAACGACGGGGTCGATCTCTGGGACTTCGGACCCGACGGCCAGCCCTACGGCGAGGACACCGGCACCGGGCAGACCGACGACGACGTCTGGGTGCACTTCTCGACGACTTCCTCCAACTCGATCAGCCGACTGATCGGTGACACCATCACCCGGATCGAGGTCGCCGCCGACGGCGCCGTCTGGATCGGGACCACCGAGGGGATCTCCATCTACAAGAACGGGGCGATCACGAGCTACGGACCGCGTTTCGACCGCGTGCCGACGGCGCAGATCACCGCGCTCGCGCTGACTTCCGAGGGGGGCGCCTGGGTCGGCTCCCGCAACGGCGGGCTGACGCGGATGCGCCCCAACGACGCCGGCGGATTCGACTTCACGAACTATCGACCTCCGCTGCTTCCGAACCCGAACATCGATGCGCTCGCGATCTCCGCCGACGGCCGGAGCGTGTGGTGCGGCACGACGCGGGGGCTGGCGCGCTTCACTCCGGTCGACCGTGCTTCCGCGCAGGTGGACGAGCTCGGCGCCTATCCCAATCCCTTCCGGCCCGGCTGCACGGACGGGGTCCGCCTCAAGGGAGCGGGCGGGCTCGCCGGAGGAGTCGTCGTCGACATGAACGGCCGCGTGCTGCATCGGTTCGAGGAGACGGCTCCCGACGAAGTGGTCTGGAACGGGGAAGACGCCGACGGGCCGGTCGCTCCCGGCCTCTATCTGGTGCGTCTGCGGGCGGCGGTGGGAGTGCGCACGGTCGCGGTCGCGGTGCTCGACGGCGATTGCCCGTGAGCCGCGTCCCCGGCGTTCCGATCCGACGGAGCGCGTGGACGGGAAGGCCGGCGTGAAGCGCGTTCTCTATCTCGCCTACTTCTTTCCGCCGCTCGGGGGCGCCGGCGTCCAGCGATCGCTCAAGTTCGCGCGCTATCTACCGGAGAACGGATGGCTGCCGCACGTTCTGACCGGCCCCAGCGGATACTGGATTCGGGACGAGTCGCTGTTGGGAGAGCTCGATCCCCGGACGCGCGTCGATCGGGTCACGCATCGCGGCGCACGTTGGATGGGCGGGGCGGGCAGCGGCACCCGCCGGTCCGGGCGTCGGATCTTCTGGCTCCGCTACGCCTCGCGGCTGGTGCTCGTCCCGGATGCCTACGTCGGATGGTCCCGGGCGGCGGCCGCGCACGCCGAACGGTTGGCCCGGGAAATCCGTTTCGACGCGCTCGTCACCACTTCGTCTCCGGACAGCGCGCATCTGGCCGGGGCGCGTCTGCGCCGCCTCCTCGGAATTCCCTGGATCGCCGACTTCCGGGATCCCTGGACGCGCCGGATGGCCTATGCCCCCCCCACGCCGCTGCACCATCGGTGGCATCTGCGTCTGGAAGGGCAGGTCCTGCGTACGGCCGATCGCGTGCTCGTGACCTCGGACGCGACCCGGGAGGACTTCCTGGTCCGCAACCCGGGTCTCCCGCCCGCGCGCGTCGTCGTGATTCCCAACGGGTACGACGAATCGGACTTCGTCGCCGCAGAGTCCTGGCGGGCCACGACGTCGGGCGAGCGCCTGGCAGTCCCGGCCCTCCTTCATGCCGGGCAGCTCAATCCGGAGCGCCCGATCACGCCGTTTCTCGCCGGGCTGCGTCGTCTGCGCGAGCGGGATCCCGTCCGCGCGCAGCAGGCACGCACTCTCTTCCTCGGGGCGCACTACGATCACCATCGAGAGGAAGTGCGCGCGGCCGGGCTCGACGACCTCGTCCGCTTCGAAGGCAATCGACCGCATCGCGAGTCGGTGGCGGCGCTCCTCGACGCACAGGTGCTTCTGCTCCTGGAACAGAACAGCGATCGGGGCAAGCTCATCCTTCCCGGCAAGGTCTGGGAATACGCGCGGTCGGGACGGCCCATCCTCGGGCTCGTTCCTCCGGGTGGGGCCGCCGACCGTTTGATCCGGTCGCTGGAGGCGGGCCGCGTGGTCGATCCCGACCGCCCGGACGAGGTCGCGACGGCGATCGACGATCTGC
>JAGQHR010000511.1 GCA_020431745.1 Candidatus Eiseniibacteriota bacterium | reverse complement strand
GCTGCGCGCGATGGTCGATCACCTCTCGGACGAGCAGCTGCCGAAGCTGCGGCGCGGCGGGCACGACAGCCGCAAGATCCATGCGGCCTACCAGCGGGCGACGGAGCTCAAGGACGCGCCGACCTGCATCCTCGCGAAGACGATCAAGGGTTGGACCCTGGGCGAGAAGTTCGAGGCGCGCAATCCGACGCACCAGATCAAGAAGATGACCGAGGAGGAGCTGCGCAAGTTCCGCAACCGGCTGGAGCTTCCGATCCCGGACGACGAGCTGAAGGATCCACCGTACTACCACCCCGGGCCGAACAGCCCGGAGGTCAAGTACATGCTCGAGCGCCGGAAAGCCTTGGGCGGTTCGCTGCCGCGTCGCGCGGTGACCTCCGTCTCGATGTCGACGCCGGACCGGCCGCTCTACGAAGAGTTCTACGGAGGGACCGGCAGCGGCCCGCAGGTTTCATCCACGATGGCGTTCGTGCGTTTGCTGCGGAAGCTGCTCAAGAACGACGAGTTCGGCAAGCATATCGTCCCGATCATTCCCGACGAGGCGCGCACCTTCGGGATGGAGTCTCTCTTCCGCGAGTTCAAGATCTACGCCGCGCTCGGGCAGAAGTACGAGCCGGCGGATCATTCGATGCTGCTGAGCTACACGGAATCCCGGCAGGGACAGATTCTGGAGGAGGGCATCACCGAGGCCGGCTCCATGGCGTCGTTCTCGGCTGCCGGAACCAGCTATTCGGGGGTCGGTCTCCCGATGGTGCCGTTCTTCATCTTCTACTCGATGTTCGGTTTCCAACGGGTCGGGGATCTGATCTGGGCCGCAGCGGACGCGCGGGCGCGCGGATTCCTCCTCGGCGCTACGGCGGGGCGCACCACCCTCAACGGCGAGGGTCTGCAGCACCAGGACGGACACAGTCTGCTCCACGCTTCGACCGAGCCGTCGTGCGTCGTCTACGATCCCGCCTTCGCCTACGAGATCGCTATCATCGTGGAGGAAGGGCTGCGTCGCATGTGGAGAGTGGGCGAGGACCTGATCTACTACCTCACGCTCTACAACGAGAACTACGAGATGCCCCCGATGCCGGACGGCGTCGGCGAGGGCGTTCTGAAGGGGCTCTACCGTTTCCGGGGCTCGCTGGACAAGAAGGCTGCGCAGGTGCGGCTCTTCGGCAGTGGATCGATCCTGCAGCAGGCGATCACGGCTCAGGAGCGTCTTTCGAAGCTGGGGATCGCGAGCGAGGTCTGGAGCGCGACGAGCTACGTGGAGCTGCGGCGGGAAGCGCTCGATTGCGAGCGTTGGAACCGCATCCACTTCCGCGAGAAGCCGCGCGTGCCGTATGTGACGCGGATCCTGCAGGACCCCGCGCTGCCGGTGGTCGCGGTCTCCGACTACGTGAAGACCGTGCCCGATCTGATCGGCCGGTGGGTTCCCGCGGACTACTACACGCTGGGTACCGACGGCTTCGGGCGCTCCGACACCCGGGAAGCGCTTCGTCGGCACTTCGAGATCGACGCCGATCACATCGCTCTCGCGGCCCTCGTCTCGCTGCTGCGCGCCGGACGCATGAAGGGGGACAAGGTCGCGACCGCGGTGGCGGAGCTGGGTCTCGAGCTGGACGCCCTAGACGAGGTGATCGCCTGATGACGGTCGGCAGCTCGTCGGCGTGTCCCGCACGGAATCTACGGACGTCGTTCCGGCGGATCGGGTCCGTTGGGTGAGGTAGCTCGGGAGGCCGCGCGCGACATGTCCGGACGTCATCGTTCCCTGCGATCCGTGCTTCCCGGTCTGCGCCGTCGCATCATCGTCGGTTGGGTGCTTCTGTTGTATGCATCCGGTTTCGTTCCGGCAGGGGCAGCAGATCCGCGTGTCGCGGTCGCTCCCTTCGACGCCGGCGACGTCAATCCGGGTACCGTCGAGTTCCTCACCGACTTCCTGCAGCAGGAACTTTCCGCGAACGGATCCTTCCAGGTGCTGCCGCCCGACCAGGTGGCGGCGAAGGCGGGGACGGCGCGCTGCTTCTCCGAGAAATGCGGACTCGAGCTCGCCGATGCGCTGCGTGTGGATCGCGTCCTCCTGGGGCGCGCGCGCAAGAAGGGTGGGGAGTATCTGCTGGAGCTCTCCGTCGTCGATCGGCCCGAGGCGCGCAAGAGCCTGTCGGTCAGCGCCTCCGCAGCCACCGAGGACGGGCTCTTCGTGCGCGCCGGCGACTTGCTGGAGCAGGTCACGCGCGCGCTCGCCGCACCCCTGGCTGTCGTGAAGGCGCCGGCCAACGAAGCGCCCGCGAAGTCGACCGGAGGAGAGGGCAAGCCCCCCGCGCAGAGCGGGGCAGGGTCGCCGTCCAATCCCTCCCCGGCCCGGACCGGCACCGAGCCGGAGAGGTCCCCGGCCACGAGTGAAGCACCCTCGCCCGGTTCTTCCCCTCCGGCGTCAGCCGTGCGCCTGCCTGCGGACGGCGGTGCCCGCACCGAAGCGCCGGGGTCGGGCAGGCGCTGGTGGTTGATCGGCGGTGCGGCCGCGGTGGTCGGGGTCGTCGCGCTGGTTGCTGGGGGAGGTGGTGGCGGTGGCGACGGCGGAAGCGGCGACGGACCGGCGCAGTTGCCGGAACCTCCGGGACACCCGTGATCCGGCCCGCGATGACGCGTGCGTTGCTCCTGCCGGGCACCGTCGTCCTGATCGTCGCCGTTCTGGCGCTGAGCTCTTCGTCCGAGGTTCGGTCCCAAGGCACTGACACCTGCCAGGCCACACGACGCGTGGCTCCCGAGGGAACGTGGATCGACACCGTCCCGTCGGTGCGAACGACACTTTCGAGCGTCGATCGCCCCGGCTGGGAGACCGTCATGTCGGAAGGATTCGAGGGGGGCTTTCCGTCGACCGGATGGAGGCTCTTTCCGCGGGTCCGCACCGACCTCCCCGGTGCTCCCTATCAGTGGGACAACGAGGCGTTCCAACCGCACTCCGGCACTTCGGCGGGTTGGTGCGCCGGCTTCTCCCTCGATGCACCGACGTTTCCGCAGCTCGATCCGGCGCGTGATTCGTACGCCGCCGGGATGAGCTCATGGATGGTCTACGGACCGTTCGACATCACCGACGCGAGCGCATCCCAGGTCGGTTTCTGGCGTTTCGTCGACAGCGACGTCAGCGACTCGCTGTTCGTGGGGGCCAGCACCGACGGGATCAACTTCCTCGGCTACTTCTACTTCGGACACGGCAGCACCTGGGAATCCGAGTCGCTGGACATCGTAGACCTGATCGCGACCGCTCCGGAGGACGCTCCGAAGGTTTGGCTGGCGTTCGCGTTCTTCAGCGACGGCGCGGTGCAGCAGGGCGTGGGTGCGCTGATCGACGACATCGAGCTGCGCAAGCTCATCCCCGGCCCCGGTTGCGGCGTCTCGACGGACAGTCTCCACTTCGGGACGGCCTCGATCGGATCTCCGGTGGATCTCGACTTCACCATCCACAACACCGGGACGGAAACGCTGGAGGGCACGGTGACTTCGGCCTGTCCCGCGTTCACGATCGTGCCTCCGGCGAGCTATTCGCTGTTTCCCGACGGCGAGACCACGATCACCGTGCGCTTCGATCCCACCACTGCGGGAGACTTCTC
>JAGQHR010000510.1 GCA_020431745.1 Candidatus Eiseniibacteriota bacterium | reverse complement strand
CCACGTTCAGCTGACCTTCGATCTCCCGAAAGATCTGGTCGCTGACCTGAACCTCGACGAGCACCGAAACCGTGATCACGATGAGGAGCGTGGGAACCAGCGTGAGCGCGAAGATCCTGCGTCCGAGCCCCCGCGGCACCGGGTTCGCCCCGGCAGCGGAGAACGCATCGATTCTCCGGGCGGGATCCCTTCCGATGAGCTGTTTCAGAATCCGGCGCATCTAGAAACCGAGCTCCAGATGCGTCACCGGCTCGGAAGGGACGACGACTTCGATGCTCCGCGCGTCGAGGTCGGGATGCCAAAGAGTCAGACGGTGCTGCCCGGCGGGCACCGACTCCAACCGGAAGCGACCCGCGGAATCGGGCTGGGCGAAGAATTGATTCGGCAAGACGAGGATGACGGCGTTCATGTCGGAGTGGATGTCGCAAAAGACGCGTACCTCTCCGGGCTCTGGGAAAGTCACCGTGCTGTTGCCGCCTTCGGCGTACCGGCCCAGGTCGAACCGCTTGGTCGAGGAATACGAGAAGACGTTGTGATAGAACGGATCCCGGTTCGGGAAGTCCACCGATTGACCGGCGAGGATCGGAAGGACCCGAGGGACGAACCGCATCCCCGACTGCGTCAGCTCCGGGTGCTTGGATGGCGGCACCGCCGAGGGCCGAATCGGCAGCGACGGATCCTTGTCCAAGTACACGACGACGTCCGCGAATCCGTTGTCGGTGGCCTCGGTTTCCGGCATCACGTGCTCATGCGCGTGCCCGGGATAGGCATTGAACGAGTTCGAGGACGGGGGACGGGGAATCGGTCGCACCACTCCGCTGATCGTACCGGTCTGACTCGCGTTCGCGTCCGGCGGCACGAGCAAAGGAGCGCAGACCACGACGAGACACAGCGTCCGCCGTAACCTCGTCGGAAGACCGACGAGCGTCCTGAGCTCGGAAGACCTGGGCACGGGATATCCTTCCTCCTTGGTCCCGCGCGGGGATCACCGGCCGAGTCCCCACCGTCACCACCACTTCGGGCATCCTGATCCGTCGGTAGCACGCACCCGCTACCCTTGTGGCTTCGGCGTTTACCTATAGGAACTTCAGCCGTCTGGCACGGGAGGACTGCTGTGATCGACGAAGGGATTGGAAAAGAGGGGCTGCGCCGGTGCGCCGGGTCGGGCGACTGGAATCAGCCGCGCTCGGCAATTCCTGCCGCCATTCGCGTCGGCACGCGATCAGCACACCCGGCCCCGGATCAGTGGAGAAGGATCGCCTGCCGGGTCCCGATCTCGCGTCCGGCCTGGATCACGCGAACGAAGTAGGTTCCGGACGACAGCCGGGCCCCGCCGCTGCCACTGCCGTCCCAGACGCATAGCTGCGGACCGGCCCCGAGCCGACCCTGGAACAGCGTCCGGAGCTTGCGACCGGCGACGTCGTGCACGGCCACCTCCGTGTGACCGGCCGTGGCCAGATCGAAGCGAATCGACATTCCGGAGGTCTTTCCGACCTCGCCCGGAGCGAACGGATTCGGCTGCAGGGACAGGGGCCGTACGGGCGCAGAGCTTTCTGTGACCGCTGCGGGATTGTCCAGGTCTCCGGTGACGACGAGCGCATATCCCTGTGGATCGTCCACGACCTGCCGGGCTCGCACGCGAACGGTGTAGATCGTCGGGACGAATCCCGGAAGGATGACCATCTCCACGTTGTTCAGGGGATCCGGCTCCCCGGTCGCGATCGACATTCCGTCCACGATCGCGTTCCCGTAGTAGGTCACGTTTCCATCGGTCACCTCGAGGTCAAGGTCGTTGACCGGAGTGAAGCTCGCCCCCACCGTCGCGGGCTGATCCGTGAAAACGAGGGTAATCCGCGTGGAGCCGGCGCCGTGGGTCTCGATCTGGTATTCCACCACATCATCCGTGACGAGCCCGTCCGCATTCCGGACGTCCCAGAGCTTGAGCACGCGCTGATCGCCGAAGAAGTAGAGCGCATCATCGAGGAGGAGGCGCCCCCAGCCCTCGCGATTCGAGGGATAGCCTGCGACTCCGGTCATGTCGACGGTGGAGTTGAGCAAGGTCGCCTTGACGAGAGCACCGGTCGGAGCGAAAGCGTCCTGCGGGTTGGCGACACCGGATGGGTACCAGCCGTCCTCATAGTACTGGCGGACGAGGGCGGCGGCTCCCATGATCGCCGGGCAGGCCATGCTCGTCCCCGTGGATGTCGCTGTCCCGCAAGGAGCGGTCGAGGCGGAAACCGTTTGTAGTCCCGGGGCGAAGATCTCCGGCTTGCGGCGCCCGTCGGTCGTCGGTCCGGAGCCTCCCGCGTAGTGCATGTCCTGATCCGGCCTATCGCGGCAGGCGCCCACCGCGAGGCAGTTCTTCGCGTTCTCCGGCGTGCGGAGGATCGCCGCGTTGGTGACCGCAAAGCCGACGAGGTCGTCCTCGTTGTTCCTGCTGAACAGATCGATGTCCCGCGCCCACGTCGTGTACTGCGTGCTGGTGTCGTCCCCCCACGAGTTGGTGTGGACACGCGCTCCGTCATCGTGTGCGAACTGGAGATACTGGGCGAGATTCGAGGGCGTGTTTCCGAACCCGGTGATGTCGGCGCGATTGGAATGGGAAATCCGGGCCTGGTAGGCCATCCCGGCATTGTCGACCGAACCGTTGACCGGCTCCTGATCGCCGGCGAGCGTGCCCGCCGTGTGGGTGCCGTGGTTGTCCGCTCCGTACCCCGTGCTCGATCGATAGGCCACGATCTTGCGATGGTTCGGCCCGGGAGTGTTGTCCACCGGATCCAGGAAATAGCAGCTGTCCTTCTGCAGACGCCCGTCGATGTGACCGATGATCTGCCCCTGTCCCTTGATCCCGTGACTCCAGACCGGCTTCATGTCCAGAACGTTGCTCTGCAGGATCCAAGCGTTGGAGTTGTTGCGGCTCGTGATCTCCGGCCATTCCTCGATCCACTGGATCGACGGAATCTCGGCGATCGCGGGGATCTGCTCCGGAAGAGCCCGGACCTGCAGTCGCCGCACGAAAGAGCCGGTGTCGGTTTTCAGCACCTCCGCGCCGGTCGCGCGGACGGCAGCCGCTGCATCGTCGATGCTCTCCCGAGCGAAGATGTCGGCGGTCAGCCAGAGGTGATCGTCGGCCTCACGCGCGGGATCGGCGTAGGCATGGTGGCCGACCTCGGGGCTGATCTTGAAGGCCGGCTCGTAGAGGCCGATCCATTGCACCGGAGTGCGGCGAGAGAGCGCCGCTTCCTCCTGGGACGTCGCATGCAGCAGAAGTGCATGATTCGGAATGTAGCCGACGATCTCCGCACCACTGCGTTCGACCTCGGACGTCAGGGCTTCATCGATGGGTTGCGAGAACTGCACGATCAGATAGTCGTCACCCGTACGACGAGCCGCTCGGGCTCCGGACGTCACCGCGGGAGGGCCGAGGCGCGTGTCGAAGGTGGCCGCCTGTAGGAGGATCAGGTGCGGATCGCGAATCTGGTCGCGCGCCCGCGCTTCACTGATCGCGGAAGCGGGTGAACAGAGCGCAACGGAAAGCTCGATGAGAAGAAGGAGCCGAATCCACCGGAACTGTCTCCCTTCGAAAAGCCGCCGCGATGAACGTACACG
>JAGQHR010000509.1 GCA_020431745.1 Candidatus Eiseniibacteriota bacterium | reverse complement strand
AGCCACCACGCTGTGGCCGCCAGGATCAGGCCGATGACGATCGAGGCCGCTGCGTCGAAGTGTGGGATCCCGGTGATTTGGGCCAGGAACACGCCGGCGAACGCGACCGCGAGACCCAACATCGCCGCCGAGTCCTCGAAGAGAACGACGAAGACCGATGGGTCCTTGCCGCGTCGGACGGCCTCGAGATAGCTCCGCTTGCCCTTGGACTGACGGAACTCACGGAGCGCGAACATCCAGGCGAATCCCTCGAAAATCGCGGCGAACACGAGCACGACGTAGTTGATCCGGGGATCGTCCGTCTCGTGCGGATCGAGCAACCCATGCACGCCCTCGAAGATCGAAACGCCGGCGCCGACCGCGAAGATCAGGATCGCGACCACGAAGCTCCAAAAATAGATCTCCTTGCCGTGGCCGAACGGGAAGCGTTCGTTCGCGGGACGGGCGGCTTTGCGGAGTCCGTGCAGCAGCAACACCTGGTTGCCGGTGTCGACCAGCGAGTGGATTCCCTCGGAGAGCATGGCAGAGCTTCCGCTGATCGCGGCGGCCACGAACTTGGTCGCGGCGATCGCCAGGTTGCCGAGGAGCGCGGCGATGATGACTTTTCGGGATCCGGCGGACATCGGGTCGCAGGATACCGGTCCCGGCGCCCGATCGCGACCCTTCCCGCAGAACCCGAAAGAGGTGGCCGAGTCGGAGGTCCGGTGCGCTTCCCCAGGGCACCCCTCCCCGGGTAGCAGTCGAAGTAACTAGCTGGGACGCTGTGAGTTAAATGGTTGTCGGCGGCCCGCGCCGGCCTTCCCCCAGTCGACTGTTCGCCGGGGAACGGTTTTGCTGCAGGTGTTTCCCCGGGGTGCCGATTTTTTTACCGAGAACCGGCCGTCCGGAACGAGAGGTCGTCCTCGGCGGACGATCTTTCGAGAACGTTGCGAGTGGAGACGACCTATGGGTGGAACGGCATTGAGTGGAGCGCTGCGCCGAGGACCTGACGGCCGGTGGTATTGGGCCGACGGGACTCTGGAGCCGCGCGTGACCGATCTACGAATGGCGGACTGGTTCCGGTTCCCGACCCGTGAGGAAGACGGCGTCGTCTACGTGGAGGTTCCGGTGTCTCAGGCGCGTGCCGACACGCAGCTCAAGTGGGTGCGGTTCGGCCACTACCGCACCGATCTCTCATCGACCCTGCCGCCTTCGGTTCCCGAACGCTCCCCTCACGACAAGCGGCTGTTCGCCTTCGACGAGCCCGCCTCGATTCCCGAGGTCTACCTGATTCCGAAGTCGGAATGGGATCGCGTAGAGATGGCCGAGATCGATGCACGCTGGGACCAGGCCGATCACGAAGACATCATCGCGCGCGCCCGAGAGATCAACTCTCGCTGAGCGGACGCGCCCGACCTTCCGTCGGCTCCGTCATGCTGCGTCCGCTGGCATCCGTCCCTCCGCGTTTCCTCGTGCGCTGGCGGATTCCGGCCTTCTTGTCGTACTCTCCGTCGCCGAGGTGCCGTCGTCGCCGGGCAAAGACGTCCCGGGCGAACGGACGCGCACGAATCGGGAGGAGGCTCGGATGATCGGACGACCGCTCGAGACGGAATACGCACCCTTCTATGCCGGCTATCTCGACCTCGTTCCGGAGTCGGACCTGATCGGAGCGCTCGAGGCACAGCCGCGCGATCTGTGGGACTATGCCGCGACCGTCGCACCGGAACGGGAGCAGCACCGCTACGCGTCCGGGAAATGGAGCATCCGGGAGGTGGTCGGTCACCTCTGCGATGGCGAGCGCGTTTTCGGCTATCGTGCGTTCCGGTTCGGGCGAGGCGACGCCACGCCGCTCCCCGGATTCGACGAGAACTCCTACGTCGAGCAGTCGAGCTTCCACCACTGCTCGCTGGGAGATCTCGTTCGCGAGTTCTCCCTCCTCCGGGAATCCAATCTCGCGGCCCTGCGGGCGCTGGATGAAAGCGGTTGGTACCGCATCGGCAGCGCCAACGGATCGCCGATGTCGGTGCGCGCGCTCGCGCACATCATGGTGGGACATCCCCGCCACCACCTCCAGGTGCTACGCGACCGCTACGCCGGCTAGGCAGGTCGCGGAAGAGCCACGCCGATCGGGGCGGGGGCTTCCGCAGCCTGCCGGGCGCGCGCCCGATCTTTCGACGACGGCCGGGATCAGTTCGAGTCGACGACCAGAGCGCGCAGCGGCACGCTCGGTACGCTCCGGGCGCGCTTGATCTTTCGATCGACCGACCGACTCATCCGGGCCACCGACCGGGACAGCAGAACGAACACGTCGCTGTCCAGATCCTCGACGAAGACGTCCCACCCGGATCCTCCGACCGTGATCGAGCACCGTTTGTCGACGCCGCCGCGCGGGCCGTTGACGTCGGTCAATCGCACGGTCACCGTCTGGACTTGAGAACCGTACTTGCGGAGGGCGAAGTCGAGCCTCCGCCGGATGTTCCGTTCGAGGGTCTGAGTGATTCGGATTCCGTCGCCTTCGATGTGCAGTCGCATGGAATTACCTCCAGGTCGTGAGCGCTTGCGCGCGGTGAGCCCCCCCATGCCTCTCGGGTATTGAATCGGCAATCCCTATCGGTAGACAATGTGGACGTTTCTACCCGATCTGTAGGTTTTCTCGACAGTTGGCCAGACGACGTGCAAGGGACGCGCGACCGGAAAGGACCGACCTCGATGGAGTTTCTCAACTACCACCACCTCCTGTACTTCTGGACGGTCGCGAAGGAGGGAGGCGTGACCGAGGCTTCGAAGGTCCTTCATCTCACGCACCCGACGATCAGCGGGCAGATCCGTCAGCTCGAGGAATCGCTCGGGGAGAAGCTTTTCGTGCGGAGCGGACGTCGGTTGCAGCTCACCGAAGTCGGGCGGGTCGTCTATCGCTACGCCGACGAGATCTTCGGGCTCGGTCGGGAGCTCGTGGACACGCTCCAGGGAAGACCGACCGGACAACCGATTCGTCTGGCGGTCGGCATCCTCGACGTCGTTCCCAAGCTGATCGTCCGCCGCCTGCTCGATCCCGCGTTCCGTCTGCCCGAACCCGTGCGGGTCGTCTGCGAGGAGGATCGGTACGAACGGTTGCTGGCCGGACTCGCCCTGCACGAGCTGGACGTCGTCTTCGCGGACGCTCCCGTCCCGTCCGGCAGCAGCCTGCGCGTCTTCCACCATTTGCTGGGCGAGTGCGGCCTCAGCTTCTTCGCGAACGCGGAGCTGACCAAGGAACGGAAGCGAGGGTTTCCGCGATCCCTGGACGGGGCACCCCTGCTGCTGCCGACCCGGATGAGCGCCACCCGGCGGGGTCTGGAGCAATGGTTCGAGGCGCGCAAAGTCCGTCCGAACGTGGTCGCGGAGATCGAGGACAGCTCCCTCCTCAGCGTGTTGGGGGCCGACGGTCTCGGGATCTTCCCGGGGCCGACCGCGATCGAGAAGGAGATCTGTCGCCAGTATCAGGTCCGCGTCGTCGGGCGGGCGAGCGAGATCCAGGAACGGTTCTATGCGGTGTCGGTCGAGCGCAAGATCAAGGATCCCGCGGTCATCCGGATCCTCGGCGAAGCTCGCTCGGTGCTGTTTCCCGCTCGCTAGCTGGCTTCGGTGCGTT
>JAGQHR010000508.1 GCA_020431745.1 Candidatus Eiseniibacteriota bacterium | reverse complement strand
TGGAAGACCATGCCGCAGTCCGCCCGCACCCGGTCGAGGTTCTTCGCGTCGTGATCGAGGGGGAGCCCGTCGAGGAGCACCCGTCCGGAGTCCATGCGTTCGAGGCCGTTGATGAGCCGCAGCACGGTGGACTTTCCCGACCCCGAGGGACCGATGAGCACGGTTACGCTGGATGCCGGGACGACGAAGCTCACGCCGTCGACGGCCCACTGGTCGCCGAAGCGCTTGCGCAGACTATCGACTTGGACCATCGGGCGAGCCGCCGATCCGGCGGACTCCGTCGGGCCGCTCATCGGGTCGCTCCCTGCAGACGTGATTCCAGGCGAGCGGAGAGCCGGGTCAACACGGCCGTCATCGAGAGATAGAGCAGGCCGACCACCAGCCAGGTCTGGAAGTCGACGAACGTGCCCGACGAGTATTCGCGTCCCGCGCGGGTGAGCTCGCGCAGTCCGATGATCGAGACCAACGACGAGTCCTTGAGACAGGAGATGAGCTCGTTCATCAACGGGGGGATCACGACCCGGAACGCTTGAGGGAGCACCACCCAGCGCATGGTCTGGGTCCAGGACATCCCGAGCGATCGTGCGGCCTCCCACTGACCCTTGGGAATCGCCTCGATGCCCGCGCGCAACGTCTCACCGACGTATGCGCTGTAGCAGAGCCCGATCGCGACTACGCCCGCCACGAACTGCGGCAGGGAGAGGACCCGTCCCAATCCGAAGTAGACGAAGAAGATGATCACGAGCAGGGGAACGCCGCGGACCCCGTCGACGTAGGCGCGGGCCAGCCAATTCCACGGGGCGCGTCGCTGGATGCGGAGCAGCCCCACCGCCAATCCCAGAACCAGGGCGAGGACGAAGGAGACGAGCGTTACCTCGATGGTCCTGGGGACGGCGGGCAGGAGATAGCGCAGAATGGTCCAGAGCTGTTCCAAAAGATCGGACACGTCTCGGAAGCCCCCAGGCCGCGCGCGAGCAGAGAACCGCCCTCGGTCGCGTCGGTTTCAGCAACGCCGGTCGTCTATTCCACGAATCCCCATTTGCGTTCCAGGGACTCCAGCTGACCGGATCGGCGCAGCTCCGTGATCCCGGAATCGAACGCCTGCTTGAGCTCGGGATCGTCCAGGCGGGTCGCGATGCCGTACTCCTCGTGCGTCAGCGGCTCGCCCACGAGACGGATCGTCCCGTGCTCCCGCTGGAAGATGCGCGCGGTCGGGGTGTCCGCGATGACGGCGCCAACGTTGCCGTTCTCGAGGTCGCGAAACGCTCCGCCGATCGCATCGAACGACGTGATGGACGCCCCGGGAATCTTCTTGGCCTCCATCTCACCGGTAGTCGCGAGCTGGACCCCCAAACGCTTGCCGGCCAGATCCGCGACGCCGTAGATCGCCGACTCGTCGGTGCGCACCGCCACCGACTGACCGGCGGCGGAGTACGGCGTCGAGAACGCGACCTGTTTGGCGCGATCGGGCGTGATCGTCATCGCGGAGATCACGGCGTCGTACTTGCTGCTGCGGAGCCCGGCGATGATTCCGTCGAAAGGCACCACCGTGAACTCCACTTCCGCTCCCAGACGCTCGGCCAGGGCCCGCACCAGATCGACGTCGAAACCGACGATTTTCCCGGACGTTGGGTCCACGCTCTCGAACGGGGGATAGCTCGCGTCGGTGCCCACCTTGAGCACCTTGGTCTTCTCGATCCGCTGGAGCGTCGTGCCTCCATCCCCGGCGCTGCATCCGAGGATGCCGATCAGGAGAGCGACGATCGCGCAAGGGAACCGGCGATGACGGAACACGGAGGCCTCCATTCGTCGAAGTCGTTCGAGCCACCCGGTGGGCAGAGCGTGCGCTCGCCGCGGTGCCCCATCCGAGACGGCGGAGCCATGATACTCGGCGGACCGCGCTTTCGAAACCTTCGGCCGGGCGAGGGAGAAGGCCTTCCCGGGACCGGTCACGAGCCGAGTGGATGGCAGGCGGACGGACCTGCGAAAGGGTTTCGCCGTCGACGGGCGAGAGGGCAGAATCGCGAACGATGGGCAGGCGCAAAGAACGACGAACCGGGACGGAACACGATCCCGGCAGGGATTCCGCCGATGTCCGGGCCCAGACACCCCGGGCGCGGGTGCCTCTCGGCTTCTACCTTTTCGCGCTCTCCACGCCCCTCCTTCTGGCCCTGCTGCTGGAGGTGGGACTGCGGCTCGGAGGCTATGGCGGGGGACACCCGCTGTTCCTCCGCGACGAGACCGGACTGCGGTATCGCACCAATCCCCGCGCCGCGGCCGGCTACTTCACGGCGAAGGACGCGGAGGTGCCCACGCTCTACCAGCAGGACTTCCCGGTGACCAAACCCTCCGGAACCACCCGGATCTTCTGCTTGGGCGCGTCGACGACGGCCGGATTTCCCTATCAGGAAAGCCCCACCTTTCCGTTCCTGATCGAGCAGCGCCTGCAGATGATGTTCCCCGAGCACCGGTTCGAGGTCATCAACCTCGGGGTGGCCGCGGTCATGAGCCGCACCGTCCTCGACTTCGGCCGCAGCTGCCTCGAGCACGATCCCGATCTCGTCGTGGTCTACATGGGGCACAACGAGTTCTATGGAGTGCTCGGAGCTGGCTCCACGATGCGCCTCGGATCGAGCCGTGCGGCGGTGCGCGCCGTTCTCGTGTTGCGGCAGCTCCGGATCTTCCAGCTCGGACAACGCGTGCTGGGGGCCTTCACTTCCCGAAAGGCGGGCAGCGAGCCAACGGGCGGTGCGGAGACGCTCATGGAGACGATGGCCGCGAATCGCACGATCCCGATCGACAGCAAGCTCTTCCAGTCGGCACAGACCACCTTCGAAGCGAACCTGGCGGATCTGGTAGCGGCTGCGACCCGGCGCGGCGTTCCGGTCGTCCTGTGCACGCTGGTGTCGAACGAGCGGAGCCTGCCGCCGTTCGTCTCCCTCGATCGGGAAGGGATGCGCATCGATTGGAACCCGGATCCCGTCGAGAGTGCCCCGTCGCCTGCCCGGACCGGGGACGCTTCGTCCCGTTCCCAGGGACGGTCCGACAGCGATGCCCGGGTGTGCGACTTGGTGCAACGGGCGACGAACGAGATGGACGAAGGGGTGTGGCAAAACGCACTCCGGGATCTGGACGCCGCGCAGGCGATCGATTCGCTGCCCGCGCGCATCGCGTATCTCCGGGGACGATGCGAGGCAGAGTTGGGGCAGAACGCCGAAGCGCGTCGCGCCTTTGCGCGCGCGCGGGATCTCGATGGGCTGCGCTTTCGTGCTCCCTCGTCTTTCAATCAGGTGATTCGAAGCTACCGTGGGCGCGACCACGTGGAGATCGCCGATGTCGAGCAGGCCTTCCGGGATGCTTCGCCGATCGGGTCCCCCGGCAAGGAGCTGCTTCTGGAGCACGTCCACCCCAACGCGCGTGGATACGCCCTGATCGCGAAGACGGTGGTCGCGCAGATGGCAAAGACCGACCTCCTGGATCTCGACTGGAGCAAGGCTCCCACGATCTCCGACAGCCTGTTCTGGGCGCGCTCGGCGGTGACTCCGTTGGACGAGCGCATCGGGGATTTTCAGGTGGCGGTCCTGAAAAGTCGTTGGCCCTTCACCGACGGTCCGACGCC
>JAGQHR010000050.1 GCA_020431745.1 Candidatus Eiseniibacteriota bacterium | reverse complement strand
AGCAGGACTGACCTGCCCCCCGACTCCGACCCTGGCCCACCGGGATGGCAGCCGAATCGACCTGACGGACTCCCCCACGCGGGTCGAACGTCGTATATACTGGCGGCTTGGCTCATCCAGGATGGGGGAGGACGTCATGATCGATCGCATTCACCGAACCTTGGGGGAAGACGCTGCACTACTGGAGTACCGGGCGCGCGGGATTGCGCGGGAGGATCTGCATCTTCCGGGACCGGACTTCATCGACCGGGTGATGGTCGATTCCGATCGGCCGATCGCGGTGCTGCGGAACCTCAGCACGATGTTCCGGACGGGACGACTGGCCGGCACCGGTTACCTCTCGATTCTCCCCGTCGACCAGGGTATCGAGCACTCGGGTGCCGCGTCGTTCGCGCCCAACCCCATCTATTTCGATCCGGAGAACATCGTAAAGCTGGCGATCGAGGGTGGCTGCAATGCCGTCGCCTCCACCCTGGGCGTGCTCGGATCCGTCGCGCGCCGCTACGCGCATCGGATCCCCTTCATCGTCAAGCTGAACCACAACGAGTTGCTGACGCATCCGCCGCGCTATGACCAGACGCCCTACGCGTCGGTATCGCAGGCCTTCGAGATGGGAGCGGCCGGGATCGGGGCCACCATTTACTTCGGCTCCGAGGAATCACGACGCCAGCTCGAGGAGATCTCCTCGGCCTTCCACGAAGCGCACGAGCTGGGCATGTTCACCGTCCTCTGGTGCTACCTCCGCAACAACGGATTCAAGAAGGACGGCGTGGACTACCACGTCGCGAGCGATCTCACGGCTCAGGCCAATCATCTGGGCGTGACGATCGAAGCGGACATCATCAAGCAGAAGCTCCCCGAGAACAACGGAGGCTTCGTCCAGCTGGGTGTAGGCAAGACGCATCCCCGCGTCTATCAGGAGCTGTGTCCGGATCATCCGATCGAGTGGACCCGCTGGCAACTCGTCAACTGCTACATGGGACGCGCCGGTCTGATCAACTCGGGGGGAGCCTCGTCCGGGGCGGGAGATCTGCAGGAAGCAGTCAAGACGGCGGTGATCAACAAGCGCGCCGGCGGCATGGGGCTCATCTCGGGACGGAAGGCGTTCCAACGCCCCATGAAGGACGGCGTCGAGCTGTTGAACGCGATCCAGGACGTCTACGCCTGCTCCGAGGTGACGATCGCCTAGCCCGACCGGCTGCGTCGTTCAGCCGGCTGCGCCTCGAAGGCCTGGGCGTCTCGGCACCTCGCGATGATCGTTCACGCATAGCCCGGACCGGGTCGGGCGGCTGCGCGCTCCGGAACTGTGATCTCCGAAACAACGTCCGATTGTGACGAGCGGTCGTCGAGACGTCCGTTGTACGATCGTTTCTGTCGATGCGGCATCTACCGTGCATCGGCGAACGACGGCAGCATGCGTTCTGCGCCTACGGGTGCGGGCTCCCCACTGTGATCCGGGTTCCGACGAGTACAGTGAAGCCGCACGAAACGACGGAGTCTCCATGAACCTGCGCGGCTTCCTCCACTTGCTCATCGTGTATCTCGTCTGGGGCAGCACCTACCTCGCCATCCGCGTTGCGGTGCGGGACGAGTCCGGCTTCCCCCCGTTCTTCATGGCGGGCGCCCGGGTGCTGGCCGGTGGCTTCATCCTCTGGGTGTGGGCTCGGCTCAAGAAGGATCGCGTCCGCCCCACGCGCGCCGAATGGGGAACGATCCTCGCCTCGGCCGCACTGCTCTGGATCGGCGGCAACGGCGCGGTGGTCTGGGGCGAGCAGCGGGTTCCCTCCGTGTACGCGGCTCTGCTCGTGGGAGCGCTTCCGCTCTGGGTCGCGATCGTCGAGGCCCTGCTGGACCGGCGCCCCCCGACGCTCAAGATGATCGCCGCCCTGCTCCTCGGGTTCGCCGGAATCGCGGTCATCAGCTATCCCGAGCTGCGCGTCGCGCGCGGCCCGGAGCTGCTTCCGACCCTCGCCCTCTTCTTCGCGCCGATCAGCTGGGGAATCGGATCGGTCATCCAGCAGCGGAGACCGGTCGCCCTGACCCCGGAGGCGTCATCGGCGTATCAGCAGCTCTCGGCGAGCGTGCTCTTTCTCATCCTCGCGCTGGGCCTGCGCGAGCCGACCCCGCATCCGGTACCAGGGGCCTGGGCGGCCTGGGGCTATCTCGTCATCTTCGGCTCGGTGATCGCGTTCACGTCGTTCGTGAAAGCGCTGCGTCTGCTGCCGGTCAAGATCGTCATGACCTACGCGTACGTGAATCCGGTCGTCGCGGCGTTCCTGGGATGGTGGATCCTCGGAGAGCCGATCACGAAGTGGACGGTGGTGGGAACCATTCTGGTAGTGCTGGGCGTGACCGGCGTGCTGGCGAACAAGCGTCGCACGACGGCCGGGATGAACGCGATCAAGCGCGTGTCCTTCGCCCGTCGCAGCGCGTGACGAACCGGAGTCGATCGTCTCCCGGCCCGTCCGGCGCACGGCGAGCGACATGGACCTCGGCAGGACGGGTTCCGGTCGTGGCTCAGGACTCCGGAGCTTCCGGAACGGGAATCCCCAACGCCGTTTCCGCCTGCTTGTGGGCCTTGAGGATCTTCCCGAACCCACGGAACAGTACGTCGGCACGTTCGGCGATCCGTCCGCGCACGGCCGGATCCTCGATGCGCGCGTCGCTCTCCTTCGACATCCCGACCGCAGCGGCCTTGGTGGCGACGGCCTCAGCGGCGTCGGTGGCAGCGTCCGTGGCCGCGTCCGTGGCCGCAGTGGCGGCGGGGTCGGCGGTGCCGTCGGCGGAGTCGATCCAAGCGACCATCTCGTTCGCCTGGGCGCCGAGGGACTCGGCCGTGCTCCGCATCTCCTGGACCAGGTCCGCAATGAGGGCGACCTCCCGCGGAGAGCTCACCGATTGCAGGGCATCGACCCACTCGACGATCTCGCCCGAGAGACGGGCGATGTCGGTGGCGTTGGCCCGGGCGGGTGCGGCGTAGAGATCACCGGGCGCGCTCGCTTCGTAGTAGAGCTGGGTCGCGAAGATCTTGGCGGCGTTGGCGCGCGCCCCGATCTGATAGTGCCAGTGGGCATGGTATCCACTCGCTGACGCGGGAGAAGCCACCACGTTCGCGACCAGGCCGACCAGGCCGACCAGAGCCACCAGGCTCAGACCGGAGCGGCTCGCCGATACGCCGGACCTGCGCGGGCAAGGTTTCGCGGTGGGAAGGATGCCGGTGTTCCGCAGCGGCCCGGCCTCGTTTCTGCATCGTCTACGCATGACGTACCCTCCTTGCCGCGCAAGCCGGACACCCCGGGCGCGGGGCCAGTCGCGTCTTCTTCATCACCGTTTCCGCCACGTCCAGGCGAACGAGCTCTCCCCACGGCACCGCCTCGTCCGTCCCGGCGAGGATGCGCAGCACCTGGTACGCGGCAAGGCTCCCGATCGCAGCGGACACCGCGGCGACCACCGGAAAATCGGCACGCCACTCCGGCGGCTCCGGCACCAGGCAGCGCAAACAGGCTCCGCGCTGCGGATGGACGCACAGCAGATGGCACTCGTCGTCGTACATCGCCGCATCCACGAACGGCTTTCCCGCCGCGAGCGCTGCGTCGTTGAGCATGAGCCGCTCTTCATAGGTCGGGGCCGCGCCGATCGCGACATCGGCTTCCCGCATCCACCGTTCCGCATCGGTCTTCGTGATCCGAGTCTCGAACCCCTGGATCCGCGCTCCCGGGAACGACCGCCGTTCCAGGCTCGCTCGTGCCTGGGGAGCCCGCGGGGAGCCGACCCCGTCGGGATCCATCAGCACCATGCGATGCAGATCCTCATCGAGGAGATCTCCGTCGTGATAGAAGACGATCCGCCCGACTCCGGCCATCGCCAGCGACTGGGTCAGGGGACCTCCCAGTCCGCCCACCCGTGCGATCAGAACGGTGGAGTCGTAGATGCGCTGCTGCGCGTCCTCGCGCAACCAGGGAAGGAGCTTCTGCCGGCGGTGCCGGTCCGTCATCGTTTGCAACATGATCATCCTCCTGCGATGGGAAGGAAGAGGTCGATGGTCTCTCCTCCGGACAGCACCCGGTCGCGACGCTCGGGCAGACACGCCTCCCCGTCGACGACCACGAGCACGGCGGGATGGAGGCTGCCGGCTTTCACGACTCCCCGACCCGGAACCGTTGGCAAAGGAACCGGTCAACGTCGCCAGGGCATCGTGCACGGTCGATCCCTCACCCACCTCGACGTCTCCTCCCGGAAAGCCGGCCATCTCGGCCAGTCGTTTCGACAGCTCGAATCGCACTTTCATCCGATGCCTCCGATCCTCTCGACGGGAGAGGTGCGCACTCCCGTCTCCCTGTTCACCAGCCGGCCCTTGTCCATCGAGACGATGACGTCCGCGAGCCGGAGCGCCCCGGCGGACTCGTGCGTGACCTGGACCACCGAGAGGTCACGGCTCCTGCGCTCGACCGCCAGAAACGCGCCGATGATTTCGCGCGTCTCCTCGTCGAGGGCGGAGGTGCACTCGTCCAGGAGAAGCAGGTCGAGATCCAAGAGAAGTGCCCGTCCCAATGCGATTCGTTGCGCCTCCCCCCCGGAGATCGCGTCGATCTTCCGCCGCAGCAGATGGGCGATGCCGAGGTCGTCCGCGATGCTCGCCAGGCGTTCCATCACTGCCGTGTCCCGACGACGCACTCCAAAGAGCAGATTCGATCGCACGTCGAGATGGGGAAAGAGCAGGTCGTCCTGCGGCACGTAGGCGATCCGGCGGCGTTCGGGAGGAAGGGTCGTGATGTCCTGGCCGTTCCTCAGGACGCACCCACTCCCCGGACGGAGAAACCCCGCCGCGACTTCCAGGAGCAACGTCTTGCCCGCGCCCGTAGAGCCGACGATGCACACCCATTGTCCCGGGTCGACTCGGACGGAGACTTCCTGGATCGCGAACTCACCGAGATCGAGGCTGACGCCGCACCACTCGAGAGCCGCCGGCGTGGCGATCGGCACCACGGGTGATTCAGACGCCGGGTTCCTCATGCGAGGCGAGCTCCTTCGCCGCCCAGGCGCCGGATCCCGGCGATGGCGATTCCGCCCAGGACGATGAGCAGAGCGGAGAGGGCGACTCCGTTCTCCAGCTCCCCGTTCGAGAAGGCGAGGAAGATCGCGATCGGGAGGACGTCGGTCTTGCCGCGAACGGCGCCGCAGAAGACGAGGATGGGTCCGAACTCGGCGATGCTCCGCGCCCAGACCATGATGATCCCGGCGATGATGCCGTTGCGCGACATCGGCAGCGAAATCGCCGCGAAGGTGCGGGCCTCACCGGCGCCGAGGGAGCGCGACATCGTCTCCAGGCGCTCGGGCACCTCGGCGAACGCCGCCCGCAGCACGCGCACGGCCAGGGGCGCGGCGATCGTGAACTGCGCGAGAACGATTCCCGGGCGGGTGAAACGCAGATCCAGAGGCCCCCCGCTCAATCCGCCCGACCAGGCGCGTTCGAGCACGGCGTACAGCAGCAGGAGACAGAACCCCGCGACCAACGGAGGCAGCACGATGGGTAGGTCCAGCAGCATGTCGATGAAGGCGCGGCCCGGGATCTTCCATCGCGTCAGCGCGTAGGCCGCCGGTATCGCGAACACGAACGCGAGCAGGGTCGCGATCGCGCTGGTCCCCAGGGAGAGCAGGATCGACTGCAGCGCCGCCGGTTCGGTGAGCACCCGGATCAGCCGCTCCGGACCCGAATACAGGAATGCCGCTCCGAGAAACAGTCCCACGAACAGCACCAGCAGAGACAGCGAGACGAGAAAGACGCTCCGGAAGGCCGCATTGCTCACGGATGGGCCTCCGGTTGCCCGTCGATGATGTGCTCCCTTTCGGGCGTCGCGGCTGCCGACTGCTGGGTGACCTCCGGACTGGGAAACGTCGGAGACGATGCCGCCTGCACGGAGATCGTCGGTCCCGCGGTGCCGGGCGCGTCGGGAACGCCCGGGTCCGATGCCGGGGCGTCGGCGTCGGATGCCGTGGCCACCTCCGCCTCGTACGGTTCGTACCCGAAGGAACGGAGGATCTCCCGTCCCTCCGACTCGGTCAGGAAGCTGAGGAAGCGCGCGGCGAGCTCGGGCCGCTTCGACATCTGCAGGACGCCGCCCGTGATCACCGTGCGGTGCGCGCGCGAGTCCGGCGTCACGATCGCTTCCAGTCCTTCGAAGAGCGGCACGGTCACGTCCCAAACGATCGCGGCATCGATGCCACCCAACGCCAGCTGATTGCCCAGCTCGTTGACGTTGATGGCCCGGGTCGTGGTGTTCTTGAGGATCTTGGAGATCTGCACGTCCGTGAGCGAGGCGCGGAACCAGCTCTCGGATGCGACGCCGACCGCCACCGACTTGGGATCACCGAGCCCGACCCGCAACCCCGGACGGGCCAGGTCGGCCAACGCGTGAATGTCCAGGGGATTCCCCTTGCGGACCGCGATCACCGGCCGCAGATAGGCGACCTGCGAGATCGTCCCGACGATCCCGCGCTCCTGTGCCTTGGTGATGTAGTGCTCCTCTCCCGGCAGGAAGAGGTCCCCCCGACCCGCCAGCTCCGCCTGCGCGATCAGACAACCGCTCCCCGCGTAGGTCAGATCGATCTTCACGCCGGTCTCTGCGGAGAAAGCCTGAGCGGCAGCCTCGATAGGCGGCCGGAAACCGGCACAGCAGTAAACGAAGAGATTGTCGTCGGCGGGGATCGGATCCGCGTCCGCTCGGATCGGGCTCGCAAGAAGCACGGTCAGGACGAAGGATGCCGTGATGAGACTCGGACGCATTGATTCCTCCCGGGCGGGCCTATCGAAGAGAGCATCCCCCGTTCGCGACAAGAGGGCGGGAAGACCCGCCGACGGATACACCCAAATCGCAAATTCCCCCCGTCGCGGTGATGCGTCCCGGCGAGCGCCGACTCCCTTCCGGTGTATCCAAGCGTGCTTCCGTCGCCCATTCGGTTGCGACTGGGGGAGTCCGCGACGCAGCCGGGGCCGGTCCGCATCATCCAGATGCGTATTTCCTTGGGCTGCGACCGTGCGAGCTCGGTCGCCCAGAGGAGGCGACTCCGGTAGGTGCACCTACCGGAGTCCTTATGCATGCAGGAGGATCGAATGAGATCGTCTTTGAGATGCTTCCGCACGGCAGTGGCGCCACTGCTCGTGTTGGGAGCCACCCTCTCGCTGTACGGCGTTGCGAACGCATGCGGTGAGAAATACTCCGACGGACGGAAGTTCACGCCCGACGGGTTCATGGTCACGGACGCGCCCGAAATGAGCGAGGCGGCGGACGAGTCGGATGCCAGCGCGAGCTGCCCCGCTCCCCCGTGCTCGCACTCCACGTGCGCGACGATCAATCCGTCGACACCGTTCCAGCGGCTGCCGGGGTACGAGGCCCTTCCCATCTCCCGATGGGCGGGATGCTTCGGAATCGCGAAGCGCGACGCGAGCTTCTACATCCAGCTGACCCTGGACGGTCCGGGCAACGGATTCCATCGCAACGTCTCGACGGACGGTGGATTCACCTGGACGGCGGGACCGGTCGTGATCGCACCGAACACCAACTGGTGGACCGGGATCAAGTGCCCCGACCTGCAGTACCTGCCGAACGGGGACCTGCTGCTGTACTTCCGCGCTGCGGGGGCGAGCGGCAATCCCACGGGGATCGCGCGCGGCGTCTCGACCGACGACGGAGTGACCTGGACCTTCAACTCGGGGCCCGTGCTCACTTCGCCCGTCGTCGGATTCGCGGTGGACAATCCCTCCGTGCTCCGGCGCGGCGCCAATTCGTACATGATGGCGTACACGCTCGTGTGCGCCGGTCCGGGAGTGACCGGTCCGTTCCAGCTGGCCGAGACGTATCTCGCGGTCTCGTCGGACGGAATCAACTGGACGCACTCCGTGAACAACCCAGCCCTCACGCCGGGCGCCTGCGGAGCGTGGGACCAGGGCGGGGTTTGCAACCCGCAGCTGGAAGCCGATCCGATCTCGTCGTCCAAGCTGCACCTGTTCTATACCGGTGCGGACTGGAACGGCTACACGACCCGCGGTTGCACCAAGATCGGTCACGCGATCTCGACCAACAACGGCCGGACCTGGTGCAAGACGGGGGTGGTCCTCGATCACCCGCCCAGCACCAGCGTGGCGTGGGACGACGTGCAGTACATGGCCAGCAACTTCACGATCGAGCCCAACAACGTGATTCGGATGTACTACTGGGCGGAGGGGACTGGCGTCGGTGGCGCGCTGGGCATCGCGGAAGCGGCCTGGCCGTTGACCGGAGGCTGCGGCCCGGCTCCGATGGACGATACCGGTTGGAGCACCGAGTCGAAGCCGCCGCTGGCGGGCTCCGGCTCTGAGCTCGGAACCGGCATCTTCCTCCAGGCGCAACCGAACCCGACGTCGGCCGGAGTCGTGATCCAGCACAACCTCGCGCAGGGTAACCTCGAGGGGTCCGGGTCGCTTTCCATCGTCGATGTCCAGGGGCGGCAAGTCGCTCAGGTCTGGCGGGGCGATCTCCGCGAGGCTCCCGCGCAGTTCGACTGGGACGGTCTCGGCTCCGGCGGCACCCGCGTCGCGGCGGGTCGATACCTGATCCGACTGGAAGCCCACGGCGCCGTGGTCGCAACCGGTTGGGTGACCGTCATGCAGTAACGATCGTGCGGTGTTTCACGACGGCTTCGCCTACCCCGGCGGAGCGGTGAAGGCGAAGTCGCGTCATCGTCGATGGCGCGACTTTCGCTTGTGGCACGGGTGGTCATCCGTCTCCACGATCCAGCTCTCGCATCAACCAGCTCCGGGTCCACGCCCACTTCTTCTGCACGGTGCGGCGGGCCAGCCCGGTCCGCTCGGCAATCTCGACTTCGGTGAGTCCGCCGAAGAACCGCAGGAGGACCATCTCGGCAGCCACCAGATCCACGGCCTCCAGACGTTGCAGCGCGATCTCGAGGGCCAAGACATCCACTTCGAACATCGGGGTCCCTCCGATGGCTTCATCGAGCGTGACGCGGAGATGCTTTCCGCCGCGCTTGTCCGCATCGGTAGCCCGCGCGTAGTCGACGAGGACCCAGCGCATCTCGCGGGCGAGCACGATCCGTTGTCCGGAGAGATCCAGCGCACCGAAGGCGTCGCGTCGCTGCGCCCGCATGAAGGCCTCATGGACCAGTGCGGTGGCTTGCAGCGTGTGCCCCGCACGCTCCTTGCGCAGCAGCCCTTCGGCGATTGCCCGCAGCCGCGCGTGGAGCTCGGCGTTCAGATTCATCGCGTCCCCACCCTCTCCTCCACCCGTATCCGGATGTCGCGCCCGGCGAGTCCTGAAACTGCACGGGGTGGCACACGGGAAGGTCAACATTTCGCTGAGACCGGCTTCCGTGTTGCTTACAAGTGGAGCATTCTACACCTTGCGGATTGCCCATCAAACGTCCGGCACTCTAGAATCCGGACCACCGTGGACCGCAACCCGCAACACCCCGATCCCGCTCTCTATGCCCGCGCGCAGTCGCTCTTCATGGCGGCGCTCTCGCTCGCGCCGGAGGATCGAGCACAGTTCTTGGATCGTGCAGCGGGCGGACACGATCCGGCGGCGATCGCGGAAGCGCGGGAGCTTCTGCGGCTGCTGGAGGCCGCCCCGCAAAACGATTGGGCCCCGTTCCTGGACAGCCTGCGGGACCCCGCGTCGCATCCCGTGGATATCGCCGGGTATCCGATCGTCCGCGTCCTCGGAATGGGAGGGATGGGACGCGTCCTCCTGGCGCGCAACGAATCCCAACAGTACTCGAACGAGAGCGATCGAGAGGCCGATTCGCTGGTCGCGATCAAGGTTCTCCACCCCGGGCTCCTCAGCGAACAGGCGGCGTCCCGGTTCCGCACCGAGATCGCCATTCTGGAGAAGCTGCGTCATCCGAACATCGTCCGCTTCCTCGACTCCGGAACCGCGGACGGCGTTCCTCCGATGCGCTATCTCGTCCTCGAGTATGTCGACGGGCTCCCCCTGCTCGAGCATTGCCAGAGCCGGACGACCAGTGATCGTGAACGCCTGCAGCTCCTGGCCCGGGTTTGCGAAGGCGTCGGCCATGCCCACGAACGAGGCATCGTCCATCGGGATCTCAAACCCAGCAATATCCTCGTGACCGCGGACGGGACCCCCAAGGTGTTGGATTTCGGTTTGGCACGGGTGCTCCATCCGGCCGTGCAAACCGTGACCCAGGTCACCGCCTCCGGAATGCTCATGGGCACGTTGCGCTACATGAGCCCGGAGCAGGCCCGCGGAACGAGCGACGAGATCGGCCCGCCGTCGGACGTGTACTCGCTGGGTGTGCTCGGTTTCGAGCTCATGACGCAGCGGCTTCCCTATTCGATCGCCGGGGAAGAAACGCTGGCCAGGATCCTGGCCGCCATCCTCACCGAGGAACCATCGACGATCCGGAGACATCGGCCGGACCTGCCTCCGGCGCTCGATCGCGTCTTCGCCCACGCTCTGGCCCGGACTCCCGCGGAGCGCTACCCGAACGCGGAAGAGCTGGCGGACGATCTTTATCGGTATCTCCGCGCCGAGGCGGTGCACGCGCCACGCCCTCCCCGGCGACGCACCGCGCGAATGAGCGCGACGCGCGTGCTCCTGCCTGCGGTAGCGATGCTGGCAGTACTGACCGTCGTCGTGGGTGGGACGATGCAGATCCTGCGCAAGCAACGGAACGATCAGATCCTGCGGTCTGCGATCGCGACGCTCAGCGAGGTGGAAGGGATGCGGCATCCCGAACCCGACACCCGGGAAGAGATCCGGCACCTTCAAACCCTGCTGGCCCAGGCAGGGAACGATCTCGACCGCCTGCCGCAGAGTGACTACATCGGGCATCTGCGACGCTTCGCCGCCTGGAGGTTGGGGGAATGTTACTACTGGCTGGGAACGATGGACCTGAACGTGCAAGACCTGGAACGCGCGGCCGAGATCTGGAAGCGGGCCATGATGATGCCGTTCGACTACGACATCGGCGAGCATGTCCCGTCTACGGTGCCCTTCCGGGCCTCCATCGTCGGTGACTCCAAGGACGTCCCCCGGAGTGGCGCAGCGTTGGTTTCAGACTTCCTGGCCAGCATGGATCGTCCGCGGATCAACCTCTCTATAGTCCTCGGACTTCGCGGCGCCCTGCTGGAAATCCAGA
>JAGQHR010000507.1 GCA_020431745.1 Candidatus Eiseniibacteriota bacterium | reverse complement strand
AGCACGAGGAGGCCGAACGGCTGCTCGGGCTCCTTCGAACGGGTGCTACGGTTGGAAAAGCCGAACTCGAA
Source organism: Candidatus Eiseniibacteriota bacterium (assembly GCA_020431745.1). Lineage (GTDB taxonomy): Bacteria > Eisenbacteria > RBG-16-71-46 > CAIMUX01 > CAIMUX01 > JAGQHR01. The sequence continues at coordinate 3,557 of JAGQHR010000507.1, read as the reverse complement.
CTCCATCCGTCCTGCCACCGCCGCCTCCTTGTCGCATGCGAAGATGTCCCGCGCCCCGCCGGCGGTGTGTTCCGCATCCGCAGGGTCTGCTTCCCAAGGGCTCACGGTACACCCAAACGTCACGCCTGTGCACCGTTCGGCGGACACGGTACACTGCCCGCGCGGAGAAGGGACACGCCATCCTCGGTCGAAGATGCAGTGACCCTTTTCGGGTGGTCCCAGCCGGATCCATCACGTGTCAGCTAGAGTTTTGCTGCGTATAGAGATAGCGCTCCAATCGGGCGCCCGCTTCTTTCCGCGCGTCGGATCGCCCGGTCCACTCCTTTCTGCGAAACCCGAACGGGGCATTCCGCGTAGGAGTCCATGTGTTATTAGTCTATGCAAATAATATCGGGTCGATTCCGCGTCCCTTCGGACGGGGGCCGAGAGTGCGCTCGAGCCCAGGAGGTGTCCCATGTCCTCTGCGTCTCTGTTTCGTCGGCACGCGCCGGGTCTCGCTTTGCCGTTGTGGATCGTCCTCGCGTCCCTGGCGGCCGCGGCGGGGGTGTCGATGAGCTCCCCGTACCCGCCCGAGACGGGGGGAGGGGGAACTGGCAGCGGGATCCGCGATGCGAAGGCGCAGGCGCTCATCGATCGCCATGTGGCATGGCTCGGTGGCTGGTCCTCGCTGGATGCGCTGCAGTCGTTGCGCCTGGAAGGGGCGATCTCGGTGTCCGGGCTCCAGGGGACGATCGTCGACCGGGAGCGGCGCGATGGGTATCGACGGACGGATTTCGACCTGAAGGTGGTGCAGGGGACCGAGACGGTGGCGCCCGAGGACGCCTGGGGCATCAACGTGAGCGGTCAGATCGAAGATCTGGGCACGGATCAGGCCGCGTCGATCCGGCGCTCGATCGCGCGCTCTTTCTCGCAGCACCTGCGAGGAGAAGGCGTCGCGGTCTCCGCGATGCCCGCGCAGGAGAAGGAGGGACGGAGCTGGGAGGTGGTCCGGTTCGAGTATCCCAACGGGGATCTCTCCGATCTCTTCCTCGATCGGGATGGCAGCACGACCTGGCAGCGTGAGGTCACCGATACCGACACCGTCTGGAACAAGCTTTCGGATTGGCGCGTCGTCGACGGCCTGCGCTTCCCGTTCGTCCAGGAATCGTTCCACGAGCACGCAGCGGCAAACCAGACGGTGCGATGGGAGACGGTGACCGTCAACCCGCCGCTTCCGGCCGAGGAGTTCGCTCGTCCGACGGCCGGACAGCAAGTCGCGACGATCGACGATCCCAGCGGATCGACGCCGTGGATGCCGATCGAGCTCCACCAGGGGCGTTACGTCTTCCTCCAGGGAACGGTGAACGGAGAGCCCACCGACATCGTGCTCGATTCGGGAGCCGGCATCACCGTCCTGGATCGGCCGACCGTGGAGCGTTTGCATCTGGAGACCGCGGGATCGCTGCCGGCGCAGGGCGTGTCGGGACGCACCGAAGCCGCGCTCGTCCAGGGCTTTTCGATCGACATCGGCCAGGTCCACCTGGCCGGTCTCACGGGAGCGGTCATCGACCTCGCCGACGTCAATCGCCGGGTCGGACGCGATCTCTCGGTCATCCTCGGCAAGGAGGTCTTTCACAATCTCCTCGTCGAGATCGACTATCCCGAGTCGAGGATCCGTTTTCACGATCCGGCGAAGTTCCGCTACACCGGCACGGGAGCCAAGGTGCCGCTGACGGCCGGAGAGGACGGACACAAGGATCTCGAGGTCTCGGTGGAGGACCTTCCACCGGCCAAGGTCGGACTCGACACCGGCAGCGGCTCGACGCTCTCGATTTTCGGTGCCTACGCCGCGGAGCACGACCTCCTGGCCGGGCGTCATCCGATGTCGGAGCATGTTTCCGCCGGCGTGGGAGGCACCTCGGTGAGCAAGGTGACCACCGTGCGTTCGATCACCTTCGCGGGGTACACCCTCCACGACGTTCCCGTGTCGTTCCACGACACGGAGGTGGGCGCCTTCGCGACCAAGCGGCAGGCCGGCAACCTCGGCGCCGGAATCCTCGGACGCTTTCGGGTCTACTTCGACTACCCGTCGGAGTGTCTCTGGGTGGAGCCCGGCAAGGACTGGGATACGGCGCCCTTCGAACGCGATCGATCGGGTCTGCAGACGATCGCGCAGGACGGAGCTCTGGATGTCATATTCGTCGCTCCCGGCAGTCCGGCCGCGGCGGGGCCGTGGAAGGCCGGGGACAAGATCACCGCGATCGACGGAAACCCCGTGACGGGTGACTACTGGAAGTCTTTGTACAAGTGGTCACGGGCGGAGGCCGGGACCCGCGTCCGACTCACGACCGCGGATGGGGAAGAGCGCGAGCTCGTGCTCGCGACGTACTACTGAACATGCTGCGGATCGATCACCCTCGAGAGGGCGCGCCCCGCGGTCGACTTCGACTGTGGGGCGGCCTCACCAGCCCGGGGCGTAGTAGAGTCCGAAGGAGACGTCGAAGCCGCTGAGGTCGAGTCCGGCGACGCCGTCCACGTCATTCGTCTTCCCCTTGAGCCATTGCGCCTGGACGCTCACGCGTCCCCGGTCTCCGAACACGAGATCGACGAGCGGGCCGACGCCCAGGGTGTGTCCGTCCTGCGACGCATCCTCGGCCCCCGCGAACTGCAGGAAGCTCCCGGCGATTCCGAATCGTGCGCGCGGGGATAGGGCGTACGAGAGGTCTCCATCCACTTGGACGGAGTGGCCCGCGGCCAGGGTCGCCTTCTCCACGGCCTCGCCGGCGCTGCTGAACGCGGTGTTGTCCTGCTTGACCACCGATCGCACCCGAGCGCTGGCCGCGAACGGTGCGGGCGGGGTACCGGCGGCGGCCTGAAGCTCGATCTGATCTCCTTCGTCGAAGATGTCCTGACCGCCCAGCTGGTCCGCGCCGAATGCGCGGTAGGAGGCGTCGAGTCGGAGGACGGGTGCATCTCCGCTCTGGAAGTCGAGCCCGGCCGAGGCCGAGACTTCACTTCCCGGTTGATAGTCGTCGTCTCCGGCAACGAACTCATAGGCACCGCGATGGACGAATCCGCCGCCGAGGGCGAAAGTGGCGGACTCTCCGACCGGGAACGCCAGCGCGCCTCCTCCTCCGGCGTTCCAACCCTCGCCGTAGTGCTTGAGACGGAACCCCAGGAGGGGCGCCGAGAGGGCCTGCACGACGGTCAGCTCGTCGAGCTCGAGCCCGGTGCCGCCGGTCGGAACGTTGGTGCCGCCCTGGAGGAGCAGCCGGTTCTCCAACATCCGCACGAAGAGCTGAGCCTTGATCCCCGAGGCACCGGCCAACGAGAGGTCGTCGCCGGCATCGGGCGAGAGATCGGAGCTTCCGTACGCAGTCGAGATCACCAGATCGGCGTTCTCGCCCAGTCGCAGCGACGCCACCACCGGCACGTGGAGCTGACTGATCGTCGTCTCGGTGCTGTCGGTCTCCACCTTCCAGGTTCGATACGAGATCGGCAGACGTCCCGCGCCCAGCAGCTGGGCCGATGCGGGAGCGACGCTGCCGAGGGCGAACACGGCGAGGAGCGAAAGGGTG
>JAGQHR010000506.1 GCA_020431745.1 Candidatus Eiseniibacteriota bacterium | reverse complement strand
CCCTGGGCCTGATCTACGAACAGAACGGCCGGTTTGCCGGTGGCGCCTACAGCCCGTTGCTCCGCAAGGTGGATCGCTTCGACACCCAATCCCTGCGCAAAAGCTTGAGCCAGCGCGAGGGTCTGGCCGCACGGCTGCTCCAGATCGACGTCCAGGTCACAAAGCTGATCGAATCGTTGCGCGAGCGCGGGCTCACGTCTCCGTACTTGCGGAACTACGTGGTGGCGCGCCTCAATCCCGTTCGCTTCGTCCGAACGAGCAAGGATCGGAACGAGCCTCCGATGACGCTTGCCGCCGCACTCACCAAGATGACGGCCGCGGCGCGCGCGTTCGACGTGAACAAGGTGAAGCCGGGAGACTTGGCGCTGGTCGCGGCCGTCGTCAGCGGGGACGACGACTGAAGGGCAACAGGATCTCTCGCATCACACCGGGGATCGACGGATCGGCGCCACGGGGGCCATGCACGAGGGCCATCGACGGATCAGAGCTCACCGGAGCGGACGGCTGCGGCAAGACGTGTTGGTCGATCAGGTTCCGACTTCTTCGAGGACGAACTTATAACAGGTGACGGCGTCCTTCGAGTAGATGAAGAATCCGTCCCACGCCCCATCCCCCTCGAGAACGACGGAGGTGATGTCGGTCGCTCCGGTCTGGGAACGTGCGATCGCCTCGCTGCCGGCTTCCATGATCCCGTGCTGACGGATGTAGGCGCTCCACTTTTCCTTGTCGGTCTTCTCGATGCGCCGACCGGCATCGGCGGCAGTCTTCAGTTGCCGCTTGAACTCGAAGTAGTCCATCTCGACGAGCCGGGATCGCTTCATCCGTCAGTCCCCACCTGAGCACGTCATCGCCCGGAGACCCTTCGCCCCGGCATGGGAGACGGAGACCCTCCTTCGACCCTCACTGCGAGTGAGTCGGTTGTGCACTGTAAGTATCGGCGACGGACGCGGCAATGCTTACCGTCGAAGCCATGGGAACTGCAGCGCGGGATGAGGGACGGTCCCTCCCTCATACCGGCTGGTCACGACAAACCGCACTCCGGTGCGGTATATCTCACGGAACAAGCCGGGAGCGGCGTTGTGAATCGGAACAGGCGACCGGCCTCAGAGGCTCACAGTCGCCACGAGCCCAGCGCTGGGCCTCCCGCCGCACCGAGAATCGGCCTTCCGTGCCCTTCTCTTCCGGCTCGGCAAGGTCGATCCGTACCGGGCATCCGTACTAGGCGGTCGGCGCTCCGCCCGGAGGGACGTTCCGGTCGCGTTGCAGACCCTCGACCCAGAGCACGCCGGCACGGACCAGCTCGGTGGCATTCTGGAGCTCGAGCTTGGCTTTGATGTTCTCCCGATAGGTCTCGATGGTCTTGGTCGCGAGTCCGAGCTCCTCCGCGATCTGCGCCGTGGTCATCCCGTTGCCGATCCGCTCGAAGACCTCCAGCTCCCGGTCGGTCAGACGCTCGGTACTGGAGCGACCACCGCGACGGGTCGCGATCTCGAGCATGCGCTGGGTCATCGCCTCGCTGAGATAACGCCGGCCCTCGGCCACCTCCCGCATGGCCGAAAGCACCTTGTCGGTCGGCTCACCCTTCATGATATAGCCATGCGCGCCGCGGTTGAGCGCGCGCTCGGCGTAGTCCCGCTCCTCGTGCATGCTGAGCACCAGCATCCGCACCGAGCCGTCCAGATCGCGGATCAACTCCAAGCCATGCCGATCGGGCAGCGAAAGATCGATCACCGCGAGGTCGGGCTTGAGGTCCTTGACCGCACCGAGCGCTTCGGCGGCCGTAGCGGCAGTCCCACACACGGAGAAGTAGTCGGTGCTCTCGATACAGCTGACGAGCCCGTCTCGCACGACGGGATAGTCATCGACGATCAGTACACGCTTGCGGATCATGTCTCCTGCCCCTTGGTCGTTCGAATCAGGAAACGGCAGACGACCCGAGTGCCACCGGTCGGCGCGGCTTCCAGCTTGAGCATCCCGCCCAAGCGCCGCGCCCGCTGTCTCATGGTCTCCAATCCGATTCCTGTCGAGGTGCCCTTGTTTTTGTCAATGCCGCGACCGTCGTCCTCGACCATGAGCTCGACGGCGGCGTCATCGTGGATGAGAGCGATACGAACGTGTTTCGGCGCGGCGTGTCGGACCGCGTTGCTCACGGCTTCCTGGACGATCCGGTAGATCTGCGTGGCGACCGAGGGTTCCCCGATCTCCGGCCCCCGCAGGTCCGTGACGCAGGCGACCCGGTAGGTCCGGCTCATCCCCGCGGCCAGCTCTTCCAACGCCAGGTTGAGCCCGAGCGCGTCGACCTCCACGGGGTGCAGGCCGTGAGCGATGCTGCGCACCTGCCGCGTCACCGCCTCCAGATCTTCCCGCAGCGTACGGAACGCATCCCGGGACTGGGGATCGAGTCGCTGCTCCAGGGCGTGGGCGCGAAAGGACAGCGCCACCAGCTGTTGGCTCACCCCATCGTGCAAATCCTCGCCGATGCGCCGCCGCTCTCCCTCGCACACCTCGAGATACCGCTCGGAGCTGCGCCGCGTGTCCGTGATGTCGCGGACGAGGATGCAGGCCTGCCCGGCATCCGGACACAGGCGCGCCTCGAAGTAGTGCGTCTGGTCCTCGAACGGCAGCTCGTATTCGATGATTTCGAGAGGCGAACCCTGCATCACGGCTTCGAGCGCGCGTCGCGCGAGGATCGCCAGACCCGGCGGAAGCAGATCCTCGATGCGCTTACCGACGACGGCCGCCTCGGACATCGCGAGCAACGGCAGCTGCCCCGGGTTGACGCAGTCGAGAAAACGTCCGTCGGCATCGACCCGAAAGAAGAGGTCGGGAATGGCGTTGACGAACCCGTGAAAGCGCTCCTCGGCTTCCCGGAGCAGGCGTTCCTGGGTCGTGTCCTGCACGATCCGGAAAACGATCTCGGGAATCGCTCCCGCCGGAGCCAGCAGGGTGTCGCGCAGCCAGCGGACCGGTTCGCCCGGCGGCATCAAGCGGTATTCGAGCGTGAGGTGGTCGTCCGCCCCGGCGAGAAACTCCGTGACGGCAGCGCGCACGCCGACTCGCTCCTCCTCTGCGACGTGACCGATCCAACTCCAGGGATCTTCCTGCAGCTGCTCGGGACACACGCCGAGGAGCTTGGTGGATCCGGTGCTCGCGTAGAGCACGCGTCCACTCCGATCCTGGGCCAGAAACGTTTCGCTGGAGATGGAAAGAAAGGAGCGGAGCAGCAGCAGCTCGTCACTGGGATCGGAAACGCGACCCAACATCGACCGCAGGTCTTCGGCGATCAGCCGATCGACCTTCAGTGCACGCGACGCCTGCGCTAGTGTAACGGCAGGTCTGTCGCCGGTGTCGAAATCGAGTTCATTCATCCAGGCACATCCGCATTTGGTTGCCCGCCAGGCCACCCTGCATGCAGCCCCTGGAATTGGGGACTAGGGAAGAGTCTATCGAAGTCTGTAGGGGATTTCCATGACACAAACCGGACGAGGCCAGCTTTCCGCCAGGGATCGCTGGCTGGTTCTTCTGGGAGCCGCCGCGATCGTGGGGTTGCTCGTGTTCCTGTATCAACCTGTTCCGAAGGTCTCTCCCTATCGCGATCTCGCGGTGCTCGAACCCCTCCCGCCGCTCT
>JAGQHR010000505.1 GCA_020431745.1 Candidatus Eiseniibacteriota bacterium | reverse complement strand
TCGTGCCGATACAGTATGCGTACGGCGGTCGACCCTCGTCCGCCGATGCGAGTACCTGATCCGCGATTCGGATCCACGAACACGGGAGGAGCAGCCATGACATACCAAGCCCTTGTCATCGGTGCGTCACCATCCTTCCGTGGCCTCGCCTAGCCGACCGGACCTCGTTTCGAGATCCGCACGCTGACGGCCGCTTCCGGAAGGAGCGGCTTTTTTCATGCCGCCTCGCGTGACGCCTACCCAGCAGAGCCAATGACGTTTCGATGACGTTTCGATCGCGACGCGTGTGCTGAGACACGGCACTCGCGCGTCCGACCGGACGCGGTGACGTCCATCGATCGCACCTCGCTCAACGCCGGTGCGGGGACGTCCACCACGTCAGCGCAATCAAGGAAAGGCAGTCATCCCTACGATGAGTCTCGAAAACATGGGTTGGAACGATCTCTTGGCGGAGTCCTTCGTGCCGCACGCCGCTGCCGGAACGATCCCGGCACGGGTGACGCGGGACGACGCGAGCCGCTATCTGGTTTGGACGGAAACCGAGGAGTGCTACGCGGAGACGGCGGGCCGCCTGAAGCACCGGGCGCAGTCCCGGGCCGAGCTACCCGCGGTCGGCGATTGGGTGGTGCTGCGACGTCAGGATGGAGGTATCTCGACGATCACCGACATCCTGCCGCGCAGCTCCGTCTTCTCTCGCAAAGTCGCGGGGGAAACGACGGAGGAGCAGATCGTGGCCGCCAATGTGGACACGGTCTTCCTGGTGAGCGGCCTCGATCACGACTTCAATCCCCGCCGGATCGAACGGTATCTGACCGCGACGTGGGAAAGCGGGGCGAGTCCGGTCGTCGTGCTCAACAAGGCGGATGTGGCGGTGGATCTCGCGGCCGCGGTCGCCGAGGTGGAGTCGGTGGCCATCGGCGTTCCGGTGGTCTCGATCTCCGCGCTCGAGAGCCGCGGGCTGGAGGTCTTGTCGCCGTGGCTCGTCCCCGGCAGCACGGTGGCGCTCCTCGGCTCTTCGGGGGTCGGAAAGAGCACGCTGGTGAACGCGCTCTGTGGCGAGTCGCGCCAGCGGACGCACGCCGTCCGGGAGGGAGACTCGCGCGGGCGTCACACCACGACGCATCGGGAGCTGGTGCGGCTGCCCGGCGGCGCGCTGCTCGTCGATACGCCCGGGATGCGCGAGCTCCAGCTGTGGGGCGGCGAGGAAAGCGCCGACACTGCCTTTCCGGAGGTGGTGGCGCTGGCCGACGCGTGCCGATTCCACGACTGCCGGCATCGCACCGAGCCGGACTGTGCGATTCGATCGGCGATCGAACGGGGCGATCTCGATCCGGCGCGTTTCGCGGCCTGGCAGAAGCTGCAGCGCGAGCTGGCCCACTTCGCCCGACGTCACGACGCGCGGGCGCAGTCGGAGATCCGCGCTCGTTGGAAGCAGGTCGCCAAGGCCCATCGCAAGCATCCCAAGTCGGAGCGCTGGCAATGACGCGACCAGCGATGGGACGTGATCAGGGACGGATGGTGAGGGCGGCCCCGACTCCGACGCCTTTGGGGAGGAAGACGTGGAAGCTGCCCAGGCTCTGGTAGGCGAGGTCGAGCGAGCAACGCCAGAAATGCAGGCGCAGTCCACCGGCCAGGACCGGACCGTCGATACCGCCGATGGCCAGTCCCGCACGGGGCGTGACCGACGACCAATGATGGAAGCTGGTTCCCAGCGCGACCCGTGCCGTCTCGGTCACGAGCGGTCCCTCGCCCAGTCCCTGCGTCCAGTCGATCTCGCAACGAGCTTCCGCGATCCAGAGCGCGACCGCGGTCGTGACCTCGAGCGGCAAGTCTCGGGTGAACGATCCGATGCGTGAGGATCCGCTGAAGGTTTCGAGGAGATCGCCTTCCCCGGTTCCTTCCAGCGTTAAGCTGTCGGCGGCCGCCCGATCGATGTGCGTGCGCGGGTCCTTCGACCAACGGATCGATCCGGCGATATTGCGCACCGTGAGGCCGACCTCATAGGGACCATGTACACCGTCGAGGATCCGGTCGGCGGGATGCTCGGTGCCGGTCTCGTCGGTCGAGCTTTCGGACCGGGATCCCGATCGCGCGTCGGCCTGCGGGCTCGACTCCCGGCTGAGGAGAGCGATCCCGAGGTCGAACGCCGTTCCGTGGCCGCCGTCCGCGGTGCGGCTGGTCGCGACAATCTCGCCGTCCAGCACGTCGATCGATGTGACCAGCGAGCCGTGTGTCTCGAGGAGCTCGTAGATCTCGCCGCCCTGCAACCAGTGCGCGTTGACGCCGCCGGCGAGGTCGAAGGAGCCGAACGAGGCGAGCCGTCGTCCGTGGGACACGGCGACATCGAGAAACGAGACTCCTTCTCCGGTGCTGGCGGGCAGGAGCAGGTTCTGTCCCAATCGATTGCCGAAGAGGACGAGCTCGGCATAGTCGCGCGGCACGTCGAGCACGGCAGCCTGGACGCTGCGGGTGGTCACCGCCCAACCGGCGTAGGCCACCGCGGGGAGGTGGAGCCCGGTCTCGAAACGTCCGTGTACGTGATCGTCCTGGATGCGGCTCAGGATCTCACGCTTGTCCGCCTCGCTCCAACGTGCGCCGTTCCAGCGACGGTAGTCATCCCAGTCATAGGTGTCGTTCTGGACCTGGGCGGCGGCGGAGCCGGCTCCGATGCAAAGCGATCGATCCCAGGCGAGCGTCGCCGGGTTTCCGAACGGTGCCTCGACTCCGAGGCCCGACAGGCTGGTCGCATCCGCTTCCGCCATGCCGCCGACGCCGCCCCGGGCTTCGGCAACCTGAGGAATCGCGCTCGCCATGACCCCGAGGATCGCGGCAACGCGGATCGCGTCCCGCATTCGGATCGTCCGCGCGAACGGTCCGTGCCGATCAGCCAAGGCGCTCATCGCGACGGCTCCGTGCCGACCCCGACGCGGAACTCCAGGATGGAGGAAAGCTCGATGAAGTCGGTGGAGGTGAGCTCGACGACGGCGGTCGAGTCTCCCATCAGCTCGAGGGAGAATCGCCCGAACACCCGGTCGCGGGCGAAGAACGGGATGTCTTCGTCGCGCAGCGGGATGGAGAACGCCTCTTCCGTGGACTGCGTGACCCGTCCGCTGACGGCGTCGACGATACCGGCGTCGATCACCAGCGGGTCGAGCTGGATTTCCGGACTCTCGTCCAGACGGTCCGCACTGGAGGCGAAGAGGATGTGCACCCGGGCGGCGAGCGGGAATCGGTTCTCGATGCGGCCCGAGGCCGTGACTCCGACCACGTCCTCGCGAATGCGAGTCTGGGCATCGTCCGAGATGTTGAAGTCGAAGTCGTCGATGCCGTGCTCGAGATGCCCCACGCGCAGGCGCAGCGGAGCTCCCACCTCGTAGTGTCCGGTGATCCAGTCGCTCTGTCGAATCGACACGAGCTGCCCATCCGTGCCCACGAAGACGCTTCCTTCGATCTCCAGCGTGCGTGGCCGGGCGCGGATCAGATCCAGCAACGGGGACGTGGACTCGGTGATCTCGGTCGTCGATACGACGGGATCGGAAACGCTCCCGGCCGCGATGCTCAGCTCGACGGGAATCTCGATCGGTTCGGTTCCACCGATGCCGCGCAGGACGACGTCGGCACGGCCCGGGAC
>JAGQHR010000504.1 GCA_020431745.1 Candidatus Eiseniibacteriota bacterium | reverse complement strand
GACCCGACGACGGAATCGACCTCGGGACCTGGTCGGCCCTGTTGCCCTCGTCCGACCTCACCGTTCCCCTCGACACGCACTGGGCCCGCATGGGACCGCGGCTCGGATTCACCCGCCGGAGGGTGCCCGGCCGGCGCATGGCGGAAGACATCACCGACTCGCTGCGTTCGATCGATCCCTCGGATCCCCTTCGTTTCGATTTTCCGATCTGTCATCTGGGGATTCGCGGGCACTGCCCGGAGGATCTCTCCGTCTCGCATTGCCTGACCTGTCCCCTGGCTCCCGTCTGCGTCACCGGCACGCGCCGCATCGCGCGCCGGGAAGCCCGCGCCGGGTTGGGGAAGGGAACCGCCTCCGCGAGACGCGCCCGCGGTTGAGGGCCCGTGGACGAGCGGCTAGACTGAGCGCTTCCGAGGAGACTTCGATGAAGAAAGAGCTGATCCAGACCCGCATCGACAAAGCCGCACGCCTCCGTGAGAGCGGGATCAATCCGTATCCGTACGTCTTCGACCGGACCCACGAAACGGGAGAGCTGCTCGCGGACTTCGACGCCCGGATCGGTGGGGACGAGGTCTCCGTCGCGGGTCGCGTGATGGCGCTCCGCCCGATGGGGAAGGTCACCTTCGCGCATCTGCAGGATGCCGCGGGGCGCATGCAGCTGTACTTCCGCAAGGACGATCTGCCGGTTCCGGTCTGGGAGGCGCTCGAACAGATCGACCTCGGCGATCTCATCGGAGTCCGTGGGGCGCCCATGCGCACGCGTTCGGGCGAGGCGACGTTGCAGGTGCGTGAGCTCGCCGTGTTGGCGAAGTCGATCCGCCCGCTTCCGGTGGTCAAGGAAAAGGACGGACAGAAGTTCGATGCCTGGGAGGACACGGGCAATCGGTATCGCCGCCGCCACCTGGACTTCATCCTCAACCCGGAGCATCGGCGCGCCTTCGAGACCCGGGCCAAGGTGGTGCGCGCTTGCCGCGCCTTCCTGGACGGTCGCGGGTTCCTCGAAGTCGAGACGCCCGTGCTGCAGTCGATCTACGGAGGGGCGATGGCCCGTCCGTTCGTGACCCATCACAACGCGCTCGATCTCCAGCTGTACTTGCGGATCGCGCTCGAGCTGCCGCTCAAGAAGCTCCTCGTGGGGGGGATGGATCGCGTCTACGAGATCGGGCACGTCTTCCGCAACGAAGGGATCGACCGGTCGCACAGCCCGGAGTTCACGATGCTCGAGTTCTACTGGGCCTACGCGGACTATCACCAGGCCATGGACCTGGTCGAGGCGATGCTGCGGGAGGTGCTGGAGGCGGCCACCGGCTCGCTGCAGGTGGAGTGGGACGGTCGCTCGCTCGATTTCTCGAAGCCGATTCCACGACGCCGGATGGTCGACCTCATCGAGGAGAAGATCGGGCTGTCGGTGCTGACCGCGCCCGAGGAGGAGCTGCGCGCCCGACTCGTCGCGGCCGGCGAGTCGGTGCCGCCCTACGCCGCGCGCGGACATCTCATCGAGGGTCTCTTCGACCACTTCGTGCAGCCGGAGCTGTTCCAGCCGATCTTCGTGACCGATCATCCCCGGGCCATCTCGCCCCTGGCCAAGATCCACCGCGACGAGCCGGAGCTGGTCGAGCGCTTCGAGATCTTCATCGGCGGGGTCGAGTTCGGGAACGCCTTCAGCGAGCTCAACGATCCGGTCGATCAACGAGCCCGCTTCGAGGATCAAGCAGCGCAACGCGAGAAGGGCGATCTGGAGGCGCAGGTGCTCGACGAGGAGTTCCTCCAGGCGATCGAACACGGGATGCCCCCGGCGGCGGGAGTCGGGATCGGGATCGATCGGCTCGCCATGTTGGCGGCGGGAGTGCACAGCCTCCGCGACATCCTGCTCTTCCCCCAGATGCGGCCCGAGGAGATTCGCGCGGAGACCGAGGACGAAGAGTGACCCGGCCCCGCGAAGCACGATGAAAGACTCCCCGCGCAAGCCGTCCTCCGACCTGATCGAGGACCAGTCCGAATACATCGTGGGGGCGTCCGACGCGATGAAGCGCGTTCTCCGTCTGGCCGAGAAGATCGCGCCGACGGAGACCACGGTGCTCATCACCGGAGAGAGCGGTACCGGCAAAGAGAAGATCGCACGATTCATCCACCTCCAGAGCGCGCGCGCCCGCTATCCCTTTCTCGCGGTGAACGCCGCCGCGATTGCGGAAGGGCTCATCGAGAGCGAGCTCTTCGGGCACGTGCGGGGCGCCTTCACCGACGCCCGCGACCGCAAGCGCGGCTTCTTCGAGCTCGCCGATCGCGGCACGTTGTTCCTGGATGAGATCGCCGAGACCTCGCACTCGGTCCAGGTCCGGCTGCTGCGCGCGCTCCAGGAGCGGGAGATCCGTCCCGTGGGCGCCGACGCGATCATCAAGATCGACGTCCGGATCGTCGCCGCGACGAATCGCGACCTCCGGCAGGCGATGAACGAAGGGCGTTTCCGCGAGGATCTTTTCTACCGGCTGAACGTCTTTCGCATCCACCTGCCTCCGCTGCGGGAGCGCAAAGACGACATCCCCTACCTGGCTGAATACTTCGTGCGTCTGTACGCGGAGAGAAACCGCAAGGAGCTCGAGGGCATCAGCGATCAGGCGATGGGATACCTGCTCAACTACGACTATCCGGGAAACATCCGCGAGCTCGAGAACGCGATCGAGCGCGCGGTGACCCTCGTCGAGGGGCCTCGAATCCAACCGACCGATCTGCCCCCGGAGATCTACGAAGGGGGGATTCCGCTCCTGACCGGCGGCCGCAGCGGCAACGTCGGTGAGAGTTTTCCGGACAACCTGACCCTGGAAGAGTTGGAACGCCGCTACATCCTGCACGTCCTCGACCGGATGGGTGGGAATATGACCCGTGCCGCCAAGAGCCTGGGGATCTCCCGCTCGACGCTGTGGCGGAAGGTCGGCAAGTACGGCATTTCGGTCGAGGGGCGAGGCTGATTTCCGGCGTAGACTCTCCGGCGAGGCCGGCCCGGGTTCCTGTGTCCGACTATCCCTTGCGCGCCACGTAGTACACGTGCACCGGGCCTTCCTTGATCGGCTGCAGCGGCAGCTCCGGTGGAAAGGCCGCGGCGATCGCCTCCGGATGGAAGCCCAACGCATCGAGCGCCACCGGCTGCGCATCCAGGAGGTCGCGGCCGCGTGGCTTGAAGGCGCGACACCAGAAGGTCCCGTCGGAGGATAGGACGCGGGTCACTTCGCGCGCGTAACCGGACCAGAGGGATTCGGGGAGACAGTGCAGGCACCCGATGTCGGTCACCAGATCGAACGCTCCGCTATCGAACGGGAGCTCGAGGGCGCTCGCGGTCAGATAGCGGCGGGGCTCCCGGGATCGGGATCGCAGCGTCCGGAGCGCAGTGGGCGAGAGGTCGATGCCCCAGCTTTCGAGCCCCAGCGACTCCAGAAGCTCGAGATTGCGGCCGCTGCCGCATCCCAGATCGAGATGGCGGTGCACGCCGGGCATCCGCGCGGGCAGCAGACCGATCAGATCGATTGCGGTCGGGAGCTCATCCCACGGGGCCGCGCCGTGCGCGTATGCATCGTCGTAGTCGCGGAACCGTCCTCTGCCGGCCGGTGAGTTCAGCGAAGGCAGGTTGACGTAGGGCTGGTCGAT
>JAGQHR010000503.1 GCA_020431745.1 Candidatus Eiseniibacteriota bacterium | reverse complement strand
TCGGGTCCAGGCCCCGAGCCACGCGGCACCGGGATCATCGATGCGGGTCGCGGTGGTGGCGGACTGCACGGCTTATCCCGATCTCGAAGGCCCGGTGGCGACGATGCTCGGGTTCGGCTTCACGCTCTCGGTTCCCAGCGAGTTCGCGGTCGCGAGTGTTTCATGGGGAGAGGACGTTTCGCCGTCGCTCGACGGCGAGCACCATTCCTATCCCACCCTGGACGGGACGTCGGTCGGCGCGTTCGCGCATGCGTCCGGTTCCATTGCTCACGGTTACGCCAGGGAGATCCTCCGGTTGGAGCTCGTGGTCGACCCCGGGGCACTGACGGGCGCGACGCATGAGATCGGGTTCGATCTGTCCATCGAGGAGCCGGTGTTCTTGACCGAGGGTTCCGGCTTGCGTCCGCATCGGCGGGGTGCCTCAGTCACCATCGCGCCTCCGATCGCGGCTGCGCTCGCCGCCGGCGCCGCACCGTCGAATGAAGAACCGACTCCGGAAGAGCTCTCGCCTCAGTGGCTCGAGACCGGAGGTGGGGGGATGGCGTTGGGGGCGGGCGGTCCGCCTCTCGATCCGTCCGATCCATGTGCCAACCCGATCTACGTCTCCGACTGTGTGTACTGCCAGTACGAGACGCGAGGTGGCCTCGAGTTCCCGCCGCCGACCAGCAGTTACGTGCAGTTCTTTGCGAGCGGGACGATGGAGGACATTCAGTGCGCGGTGATCGACGCGATCGATCTGGGCGTCGACGCGATCGTCCTGGTGGCCCCTGGAACCTACACCGGAACACTGGCGATCGATGTCTCGAACCAGTGGACGTCGGTGCCCTTCTCTTGCGGAGCTGTTCCGTCCTGCGTTCCTCCCACGCCGGTTTCGCTGAGTGCGCACGTGATCATCGCGGCCTATGACTTCGTCGCGGACGTCCCGGGGAGCCCCGAGGACACGTTTCTGCAGGGGAACGGTGGACCCGCCGTGTGCATCTTCGGTTCGACATCTTCGACTTCTGCGAGATTGTCTTTCGGTTGGCATCAACAGGATGCGAAGGTCCCGTTCACCCCAGCGCCGACCGGGTTCGACGCTCGCGGTTGGCGCGGCTTCCAGATCACCGGCGGAGAGGGCTCCAACGTCCACGTTGCGCCGGGGACCGAGATCCCCGGAGGGCTGGAGATCCGAGGCCACTGGATCCACGACAACGAGGTCGTCGCCACGGTCGAAGGTGGCGGAATAGACATCGATGCTCCCCTGAACACACCGGTCCAGATCATCTTCAACGACATCTCCGACTGCACCGGAAGCGGGTACGGAGGCGGGATCCGTGGGTTCAATACTGTTCAGAAGCTCACCATCGCGCGGAACTACATACACCATAACGAAGCGGAGCCTCCCTCCGCCGCGCCGCTCAGCCTGGGGGGCGGGATCCACGTCCGGAACGGCGCGACGGTTCCGATCGAGGTCGATATCTGTAAGAACTTCGTGTACGAGAACTCGGCCGTCGTCGGCGCGGGGATCTCGCTCTACTACGCCGGAGGCCTTCCCGCCGGCGGGGATGCCGTCTACTACGTCGAGGCGAACGATGTCTACGACAACCGCCCCTTGCCGGGTCCCGCCGGATACCCCCGGGGCGGTGGTATCGCCGTTCAGCCCGAGGTCTGGCCGCTTCCTCTACCCTCCGATGGGCGGTGGCAGCTCGGGCTCGTCCGGAACCGGATCTACGGGAATGGGCGAACTTCGGACCAGCTACTCCGCGTCGTTCGGGGCGGTGGCGTCTACCTCGAGGCCGCGTTCGAGGACGGAGAGGGGCCCTTTGGTCTCCACTCTTCGTCATCCTCTCTCGAACTCATGGGCCAGCTCATCGTCGGCAACACCGTGCACCGGAACTTCGCCGAGGAGTCGGGAGCCGGGATCTACTACGCATTGACGACGACTCTCTGCACCCCCGAGCCGTGTCCGGTGCGCTTCTGGAGCAATACCATCTGGGAGAACGACCTGACGCAGGGAGGAGCGGGAGCCGGTCTGTACGTTGCGGAGGACCAGGGCGGGACGACTGAGGTCACGAGCTGCATTGTCCACGATCACGATCTGGCTGTGGGTGGAGGAGCGAGGGACTGGTACGCGGCGGACCCGTCGAGTTTCGGACTGCTCCACTATCCGCGCACGCGGCTGTGCTCGGGAGCGGGCGGGCCGTCGCCCGTCGACCTGGTCTCCGGTGCAACGCAGTGGGACGTCACCGATCCAGCACCCGATTTGCTCCAGGATGACGACCCGTTGGTGGTGCGGTTCTACACTCGCCAGACCGAGGACTCGGAGTCGATCAACAAGGGCGAGAACCCGTCGCCGCCGTTCCTGGACAGTCGGCTTCGGTTCGACGTGGATGGCGATGTGCGAGTGCACGCTCAGCTCGATGTTGGAGCGGACGAGTTCCTTGAGGACGAGTTCGTCCGTGGCGACGCCAACGCGGACGGCACGGTGGATATCTCCGATGCCGTGTTCTGTCTGGAGTCGCCTTTCTTGCCGGGCTCTTCCGCCCCGTCTTGCTTCGATGCCGCCGATGCCAATGACGACTCGGGCTTCGACATCAGTGATCCGGTCTCCCTGTTGGCGTTCCTCTTCTCCGGTGGAGCCGCGCCCCCGGCTCCGTTCCCGGGATGCGGGACGGATCCGACCGTCGACGACCTGGTCTGCGTCTCATTTGCGCAGTGCCCCTGATGGGAGTAACCATGCTCGCGCTCGTTCTTTACACCAGTCTAATTTCGGCGTTGTTCGCCCAGGTGGGCGCGGAGGCGGTCCTGCAGTCGGGTTGGCCGCCGCCACTGTCGCCGGCCACGGACTGTTTCGCTACTTGTTTCTCCTCCGCCGATACAGACGGGGACCTTTGTCCGGAGGTGTTCAAGTACACCCCGAGCTTCGGGAACATCACGAAGGTCCTGTGCGACGGCACGGTCGCACTCGACTGGGTGTTCGACTCTGCGTCAGTGGGGGCTGTCATCGGCCGACGGGACAGCCTGTACTTCGGCGACATCGACGGCGACGGGATCGACGAGATCATGATGGTGCCATCAGCTGGCCAGTACTGGCTGTTCGCGGTCGAGCCCACTGGGGAAGACGTTCCCGGCTGGCCGATCGTCGTCGGCGACGGCGGCTACCTCGGCCGGGTCGCAGTGGACGACGTCAACGGTGATGGGCTGGATGAGATCATCATCGTCGAGTACCTCGGGCTCGTTCAGAGTCGCATCTGGATCTACGACGGGCAGGGGCAGCCGCTTCCGGGCTGGCCGCAGACAGTCCCCGACCTCGCGGCCGGGCTGGCGGTCGGCGACCTCGAGTTCGACGGTGAAAAAGACATCGTCGTGACGATCGGGAACTGGGATCCGTACGCTGGGCCCTTCCCGATCTACGTGTTCGCGCCCGACGGCACCGTTCGACCCGGCTGGCCGGTGACGTTGACGCCGGCGCCCGGGGCGCCGGGAACGCTGCACACGATGGCGATCGCCGACCTCGACGGCGACTACCAGTGCGAGCTGCTCGGCAGCGGGCCCAGCACGGGGCCTTCGACGGACGTTCTGTACGTTCTGCACAGCGATGGCTCTCCGGCCCAGAACCCCCTCTTCGGGGGCGGCCTCCGTCGACCGGCGATCGGCAACCTG
>JAGQHR010000502.1 GCA_020431745.1 Candidatus Eiseniibacteriota bacterium | reverse complement strand
TCCTTGGTGAGAAACGGACTCGCCTCTTTTTCGCTGGGGTGCTCCGACGGCGGACCGGCATCGGAAGAGGCCGGCCGCCCCGAAGAATCCCTCGGTCTGAAGTCGAGAATACACCCGGAACGGAGATCCGAGAACGCGGAACCCGTGTAGTTCCGCGTCGTCGTTTCTCTCGCGGGGTCGGCCCGTCAGTCCGCTAGTTCAGGCTGAACCGGAACGGAATGATGATGCGGACCTTGACCGGCTTGTCCCGCTGCTTGGCGGGCTTGAACAGCCACTTGTGCGCGGCGTCGATAGCTGCCTTGTCGAGCGCCGCGATGGTGTTGCTCGACTGGACGACCGCATCGACGACGCGTCCCGTCTCGTCGATCGTCACGAGCAGGTTGACCGTTCCTTCGGCCTCCGCCTGTCGGGCCAACTCCGGATACACCGCCGGGACCATGTGGACCGGTTCGGGCGGAGTATCGAACGCCACGAAGACGTCGGCTTCTCCACCGCCCGTCTGCGGGACCACCGGAGGCGCGAACGGGTCGTAGGTCGTCGGGGCGAGGGTTTCCTCCTCGCTGGCCTCCTCGGAGATCTCCGCTTCCTGGGGCAGTTCCGGACGCTGGACCTCCTCCGGCGGTGGCGGAATCACGATCTCGTCCGGGATCTCCACCGACTCGAAGGTGCGCTCGCGGAGCTGATACGGATGCGGGGTGTACGGCGGCGAAAAGACCGCGGCCAGGATGTGGAGCAGGATCGCGACGATCGCCCCCAGCAGGAGCATCCGGTTGTACGTCGCGCGCAGCCGGTAATGTTCGGACTGATGGAGGGTTTCCAGTGCGATTGCCATCCGCCTAGTGCCTCCCGTGAAGCTTCTGCTCGACCGTGAACGCGGTGTTGAGGGCGTTCGCGCTCTTCATCTGCTGCAGACACTGGTCCACCGTCCGGTAGGGCACGCCTTCGTCGAACTTGAGCCCGACGACGAGCTGGGAGTTCTCCTGCAGCTTTGTCACCAGCAACGGCTCGATGTCCGTGACGTGGATGAGCTTGTCATCGATGGAAATGTCACCCGCCAGATCGATGTAGATGTTGGCCAGATGCTGCCGCGGGAGCTTCTCCCCCGCCTCCGCTCGCGGAAGCACGATGGGCAGTCCCTGCTCGATCCGGAAGATCGTGGTCACGATGAAGAAGATCAGGAGCAGGAACGCGATATCCGCCATCGACGAGGTGGGGATGTTGCTTTCCGTTACGATCGACCGTTCAAAGCGCGCCAAGCATGCCTCCCGTCACCCGCGATACATCTTGATCGAGATCTTGGTCGCCTCGGCGAGCTTGACCTCGTCGAGCACTGCCACCATCGCTTTGTAGGGAGCGTCGGCGTGGGTCTCGATCGAAATCACCAGCTTGTCGTTTTCCGACATCCGCCGCTTGACTTCGTCCTTGAGCTGGTTGATCGCCCAAGGCTGGTCGTCGACGAAGATGTTCCCCGCGGCGTCGGTGTGGATCACCATCACGTTCTTCCGGTTGATCTGCGCCACGGATGACGCCTTGCCGGGCAGGATCAGAGGGATCCCCTTCTCGGTCGGGAAGATCGTGGTCGCGATGAAGAACACCAACAGCAGGAACGCGATGTCGGACAGAGAGGCCTGACTGAGGTCCCCTAACGGTCGAGCCTTCTTTTTGATCGCCATCTTGGGTCGTGCACCTCCGAGAGAGGATCGGTCTCGCCCTTAGGGACGGATGTTGCCGGCTTCCAGCTCGTTCACCAGGTCGATCGAAGACTCTTCCATTTCGATGATGAACCGGTCGATCCGGGAGAGGAAGTAGTTGTGGAAGATCTGGACCGGGATGGCGACGACGAGACCGGCCATCGTGGTGATGAGCGCCTCGGAGATACCGGAAGCGACGAGCTTCGCGCTCACCTGCTCCGCAGCCGCGATGGCCTCGAAGGCGTTGATCATTCCGGACACGGTGCCGAGAAATCCGAGGAGAGGAGCGACGTTCGCGACCGTCGCCATGATCATGAGCCCGCGCTGAAGGAATGCGACCTCGATCCCGCCGCTCGCTTCGATCGCCTTCTCGACCGCGGCCGGCCCCTGATCGACCTTGACGAGGCCGGAGTGCACGATGGCCGCAATCGGACCCCGCGTGGCTTGGCAAAGCTCGATGGCCGCTCGGACGCCGTTCGTGCGGAGCTCCTGGATGACGCGGGAGATGAACTTCTTCGTGTTGGTGCTGGCGCGCTGCAGGGTAATGAACCGCTCGATGATCGCGGCGAGTCCGAGGACGGAGCAGACCGCGAGCGGCCACATGAAGTTACCGCCCTTCCGGAAGAACTCCATGAAGGCGGACGTGGCCGACTGCGGGGCTTGGGGCGCCGGCTCCTGCTCTTCGGGAGCCGCCTGCGGGGGGGCCGCCGGGGGAGGTGCGGCAGCCGAGGAATCATCCATCATCGACCCGGAATCCATGGATCCGGCGTCTTGGGCAGTGGCTGCTCCGTTCTGACCGGCGGGATCCGCCGTCTGTGCGTGTGCCACCCCCACCCACATGCCGATCAGCAATGCCAACAAACAACCCCTGGCCACAAGACCGCTCCCTCGCTTCATCAGATTGATTCTCCTCGAGTTTCTCGGTAGCCCTGTTTGCCCGGCAGCCCGGGAGCCGGACTTTGCGGAACCGGGGCTCTCTCTGCCCACATCCACCCGGAACGGTTTACCCCGGGGAACGATCGTTCGGCTTTGATGCGGGTCGCCGTCTCGGCCCGTACGATCGTATACCTCTTGGCGTTGGCGCAAGCCAATTGTTATGCGTTGTCTGTTTGCAGCGCATTGCCGACAGCGCTTTCTTCCGCTTCGTTCGGGGTCTCCCGCCGCCATCCGATAACTACCTGGGTTCCCGACCTCCGAGCGCTGGTGCGCGCCGGGGGCACCGTTATCGAAGCTCACGCTCACAGGGAGTGGCCCCTCGGCATGCGCCCGGGGCGGGCCCGCCGCAAAGTTGCCGGCGGAGCGTGGCCTTCCGGCATCTGCCTGGAGAAACAAGGACGATGATCCCAAGATCTTCGCGGAGTCCCGTCGCACCCGACCGCTCCGTCCCTGCGCTCCTCCCGCTCCCCTCGTGGCTCTTCGCGGGCCTCATCGTGGTGCTCGGTGCGTGCTCTCCGGTTTCCGCCTGGGCACAAACCGTCGCCGACCCGCCACGGGAAGAGGGACGGTGGGCCCCGCTCGACGAGGCGCGCCGGCAACAGCCCGGGGGCAACCATCGACTCGCCGCGCTCGATGCCTACTTGGAGGGCAACGCTGCCTGGGAGTCGGGACACCCGGACCAGGCCATGGCGGCATGGCAGCGCTCCGGCCGTTTCGATCTCGATTTCCTGCCCCCGAGGCTCCGCCTCGTCCAGGCCAACCTCTTGAGCGACTTCTCCGCTGCCGCGCAATCGGCAAGGGAGTGCCTCGATATCCTGCAGAGAGACTTCCCCGCACAGCGATGGCTGCTCCGGCATGCCATCCTCGGTGTCTGCCTCGCCCTCACGCTGGGCAGTCTCGCCTTTCTCCTCGGCCTGCTCCTGCGGCACTCGCGAGCGCTGCATCACACGGTGATGGAAACGCTTTCCTACGCACTCCGCATGTCCCGCGGTCCGGCGACTCTGCTGGCCGCCATCGT
>JAGQHR010000501.1 GCA_020431745.1 Candidatus Eiseniibacteriota bacterium | reverse complement strand
GGTTCGACCGCGCCTTCGATTCTCTCTACGCCGATCTCTACGCGCATCGTGACGACGGGGAAGCCCGGCAGCTGGTACGGACGCTCGCGGAGCGCTTCCCGCTGGTCGGTCCCGTTCTCGACATCGCGTGCGGGACAGGCCGACTGCTCGCCCCCCTTTCCGGTGCCTTTGCGGGCGCCGTGGGAATCGATCGATCCCCGGCCCTTCTGCGCCGAGCTCGAGAACGGGAAGGGGGACATGCGCTGGTCCGCGGCGACATGCGGGAGCTTCCTTTCGCGGCGGGCGCCTTCGGGGCGGCGGTGTCCCTCTTCACCAGCTTCGGATACTTCGACCGGGAAGCGGAGGATCGCGCCGTCTTGGCGGAGGCCGCCCGCGTGCTTACACGCCACGGACGATTCGTCCTGGACTACCTCAATCCCGGACCCACCGTTGCGCATCTCATACCCCGTTCGTCGAGGATCGTCGGGGATCGGGAAGTCGAGGAACGTCGCTGGCTCGACGAGAGCGGGCCCTTCCTGCGCAAGGAGGTCCGTGTGGCGGGAGACCCTCCGGTGGTCTATCAGGAACGCGTTCGTCTCTACGAGCCGGACCGTCTCGTCGCGCAGCTCTCGGCTTGTGGTCTCGAGGTCCGGGATCGATGGGGCGGATATCAAGGCCAGGAGTACGCGGCCGAACAGTCCGCCCGACTGATTCTGCTCGCGGAGCGCCGCCCGTGAGCACGCAGGGCGCGGTCTCGCGGAAACGGCAGCGTTCGTGGTGGTGGGGAAGCGGAGGATAGCGTGAAGAGCATCGGTGTCATCCAGGGCCAGTCGCTCCGCGGAACCCTGGGCGGAGACGCGCCTCTGGCGGACGTGCTTTCGACGCGCGCCCGGCTCCGGTTCGGCCCCGGGCCCTTCACCGGGGATCTGCACGATACGCTCGTGAAGCGCGACATTGCGCGCGGAGCTCCGGCGGGGGCGATCGAGCGAGCCCGGGCGGTCAGCGAGGGGCGCGGGCTCGTCGTTCTCGCCGGTCAGCAGCCGGCGCTGTGGGGGGGGCCTCTCTATTCGCTCTACAAGCTGATTGCCGCGATCGACATCGCCGCCTGGCTGGAAGCGCGGGCGGGCGTGCCGGTGCTTCCGGTGTTTTGGATCGTGGGGGACGACTCCGACTTCGGCGAGGTCTCCTCGATCTGGCTCCCCACGAGCCAGGGGCGCATTGTGAAGGTGCGCGACGAGGAGGTGCCTCCGAGCGGCACCTGCATCGGGACCCTGCCCGCGAGCCGACAACGGACGCTTCTGCAAGCGCACGCGGAGACCTGGCGCGAGCATCCACGCGGAGCCGAGATCTGGGCGACGTTCAGCGCGGCCCTAGAAGAAGTGGATACCTGGGCCGCGGCGCAGGCGGCGATCTTCCATCGACTGCTGCCCGAGGATCCGTTCCTGGTCGTCGATGGCGGGGACCCGGCGCTGTTGGATGTCGCACAGGACTTCCTGCGCGGCCCGAACGCACGGACCGTCGCGATGCTCCTGGAGGAGGGGGCCGTCGAGGCACGTGCCGCCGGGATCGAACCCGCGTTCGAGGCCGACCTCGCGACGCGCATGCTCTTTCGAATCGACGGCGACCAGCGCAAAGCGGTGGATGGCGCACCCGGCGCCTCGGAGCTCCTCGCGCCCAACGTGCTCCTCCGCCCCTGCCTCCAGGATTGGGTCTTCCCCAATCTCGCGACGATCTGTGGTCCCTCCGAGATCCGCTACCGGATGCAGCTCGGACCGCTCTACCGGGCGCTCGCCGTGTCCGAGCCGGTGCGCCTACCGCGTCTGCATGCCCTGCTGGTGCCCCCGATCGCACCGGAGCCGGACGCCGCGCTCGACGGGTACGGACCATTGTTGGAAGACCCCGCCGCCTGGATCGACCGGCGCGTCGCGGAGTCGATGCCCACGAGCCTGATTGCCGATCTCGGAAACCTGCGCGATCACCTGCGGACGGAGGCCGCGCGCCTGGGAGGACAGGCGCGTGGCCTCGATCCGAGTCTGGACCAGCTTTTCGAGTCGGCGGCCGGGAAGGCGGACTATCAGCTCGACCGGATGCTCGAAGGCGTGCGGGGGAAGGTGCGACACCGGCTGCTGCAATCCCGGCCTCTGTGGTCCGGGCTGGTGGACTTCCTGCGTCCCCGCGACCGCGAGCAGGAGCGGGTGCTCTCGCTCGGTACGCCGTTTCTCAGCGACGCCGGGACCGGGGAAGGGCTCCGTCGCGAAGCCGCCCGCTCCCGTGACGCCCTGTTGTCGGGGGACGACCCCCGCGCCGCCCAAGCCGTACTCTTGCTCGACGCATGGCATCTGCCGGAGGAGGACCGATCATGACCAGGAACGGTCGACCGCGCACGCTCGGCATCGTCTGCTATCCCAGCTCGGGAGGGAGCGGGATCGTCGCGACCGAGCTCGGTCTCCAGCTCGCGCACCGTGGGTGGGAGGTGCACTTCATCACCTACGCGCAGCCGATCCGGCTCAAGGGCTACGAAGAGAACGTCTTTTTTCATCAGGTCCAGACCGACAACTACCCGGTCTTCCACCATCCTCCGTACACGCTGAGCCTTGCCGTCAAGATCACGGAGATCGCAGACACCCACGGTCTCGATGTCCTCCACGTCCATTATGCGCTGCCGCACGCGACCTGCGCCTATCTCGCGCGGCAGATGCTGCTTCCACGACGACTGCCGATCGTGACCACGCTGCACGGCACCGACATCACGCTGGTCGGGGTGCAGCCTTCGTTTCACAAGATCACCCGGTTCTCGATCGAGCAGAGCGACCGGGTGACCGCGGTCAGCGATTTCCTGCGCCGCAAGACGATCGAATCGTTCGGGGTGGAGCGGTCCATCGAGGTCATTCCCAACTTCGTCGACACTGATCTCTTCCAGTCGCAGCCCAATGGCGGCGGGCCGCGGGTCTGTTCCGGCCGGACGCAGAAGGTCGTCATGCACGCCTCGAACTTCCGGCCGGTGAAGAACATCCCCACGGTGATCCAGACCTTCGCGCGGATCCACGACGCCGTGCCGTCCCGGCTGCTCCTCGTCGGAGACGGACCGGAACGTTGGCAGGCCCAGAACGAGGTTCGCGCGCTCGGCATCGCCGAGGATGTGCACTTTCTGGGTGTGCGCGAGGGGATGGCGGACCTGCTGGGCCGGGCCGACCTCTACCTGCTTCCCAGCGAGCACGAGAGCTTCGGGCTCTCCGCGCTCGAGGCGATGTCATGCGAGGTGCCGGTGATCGCGACGTCGCAGGGTGGGACGAGCGAGGTCATCGAGCATGGAGTCTCCGGATTCCTGGTCGATCCGCACGACGCGGAGGAGATGGCCCGGATCGGCATCGAGGTGCTCGAAAACCCCGACCGGCAACGGGCGATCGGGAGGGCGGCCCGGGCGCGCGTGGAGGAGCGGTTCGCGATCGACAAGGTCATCGATCGGTACGAGCGTCTCTATGAAGGCGCGATGCGCGAGGTCGTGGGAGCGTGATCGGGCCTACCGGGGTCGGGGCGGAAGAGGAACGCGGCCATTCGTCCGGCCGGGAATCCGTCACGCCGATGCGAGAAGAAACGCTCTGGTTCCTCGGCCGTACAACTTCCCGCGCACGCGATGGCGGCGGGAGGAATCCCGAGCGCGGTGAGGCG
>JAGQHR010000500.1 GCA_020431745.1 Candidatus Eiseniibacteriota bacterium | reverse complement strand
GATGACGGACTGGCCGGAGGCGATGTGGGGTTCCCCGTCGATCGTCGAATCGATGACCGCCGATCGGTTCTCGGCCAAGCCTTCGAGGAATGCGAAGACGTAGGCCGCGAATCCGAAACGGTCCTTCGCAGTGCGATCCGCGTTCTCCACGGTCTTTCCGGGGATGCCGATTCCGATTCCGATCAGGAAATACCGATCGTGCTCGGGAAGGTGGCCGATGTCGAAGTCCCTGGCCTCCCCGGTGAGGGCGACCGCGACTGCTTCGCCGAGGTCGGAGGGGACGCGAAGGACCTCGCCGAGCACATTGGCGGTTCCGACCGGGATCGCGGCGAGCGGAAGGTCGGAGCCTGCCTCGAGAAGACCGGCGGCGGCTTCGGTCACCGTCCCGTCGCCGCCAACCGCGATCACGCGGTCGAATCCCTCCGCAGCGGCTTCCCCGGCCCAGCGCGCTGCATCTCCCGGGCCGGTCGTCTCGCGGATCTCGCAGCGCCATTCCGCGTGCTCGGTCGCGGCCTCTTCGATCTCGCTGCGGGTGTCTTCGGGCGTCCTCTGCCCAGCGGTCGGGTTGACGATCACCAACGCACGCTTCATGGAATCCCTCTCGCGGGTTGCCGACACCGAGCCCCGGAGCCCGAGTATATCCGTTCCTCCGGTCCGCTCTCGGGGGCAAAGAGAACACCCCGACGTCGAGCGACGCCGGGGTGTTCGATGGGAAGACCGAACTCTCGTGGGACTACTTGAAGGTCGCCTTGATGGCTCCCCAAGAGCTCTCCTGCACCGGAGTCGGGCCGGCCGGCTCGATCGAGATGTCGTCCCAGTAGACCTCGGTGGCGCCGTTCGAGAAGAGGTCCATCGCCGCCAGGTTGGCCACGCCGCCTCCACTCACGCCATCGACCCAGCTGGTCTGATCGAAGAAGTTGCCGTCGTAGTAGAACGTCTGGGTATCCGCGTCGAAGTCGATCTCGATCCGCAGCTCGGTCCAGGCGTCGTTGACGAGCGGGAAGGTGGCTCCGCTGCCATCGTTGGTCAGAACGCCGTTCTCGAACAGCAGCTCGGTCGACCAGTTGTACGGACCACCATCAGCATACGTGTTCAGCATGATGAAATACTGCTGGCCGATCGTCGAGCTCGGAACATAGCTCCAAGCCGTGACGGTGACCTGCCCCGTGTTGTATCCCGAGAACTCGTGAACGAGATCGGACGTCGGGGAAATCGCGATCGAGTTGGGGGAGCTCTGCGCCTGCGCGTTGGACGTAAAAGCCGTCGCGGCCGCATTGCCGTCCCAACCATGCCATCCGCCCACGCCGTGCATGGACTGGCCCGTCGGATACGAATCCCAGTTCTCGGAGAACGGGGAGCCCGCAATCGCCGGGATAGCCAGCACGAGTCCTACGGATGCGATCAATAGCTGTCTGACTTTCATAAGAAGCCCTCCGGGTCAGCAAAGGTTGGATCGAACCCGAGAAGTGTAGCGCCCGGCCCCCCGATTCGGGGCAAAAAAAATACGCAGAACGGGAGGAAGTTCGCCAATTCCGGTCCGGCCGGCGGTCGATCGGGCGCAAGCCGTACGAACGATCGTGCTCAGCCCTGCGTTCCGGTGCGGGGTTCCGCCTCCCCGGGCTGGGTCGGGTCCTCGATCAGCTCCACTCGGACCGTCGGGGGGAGCGACTCGCGTCGGGAGACGAGGCGGAGGCGGTCGACCGCCTCGTTCGTGAGGATCATCCCGCGGCTCAACAGCAGTTGCCCCTCGCGATCGCGGAGGTCGGCGAGGACGCGCATTCCCGGCAGGAGACGACTCGGGGGGACTTCGAGCAGCGTGCCGGACGCGGTGACTCGGGTCCGGGAGAGGGCATCGAGCAGGGCGGGGTCGTAAAAGCCGGTGCGGTCGTGCAACGTCCCGAGGGCGGCTTCCGGAGACAGCCCGCGTGCTTCGAGAGAGTCGAAGTCGAGGGCCAGGCGCAACGCGCGGGCACCCCAGGGAATCTCGTCTCCCTGTCGGGGTTCCGCCGGTGGTCCGGATCCGTCGTAGTGTCGGTCCTGGAAACGGAGGATCTCCCGCACCGTCTCCAGACGCGGGATCCTTCCCACCAGTCGATCCGCGATCTGCGGGACGAGCGCGACCGTCTCCGGATCCATTCCGGCGTCGCGTCCCTGGAGAGCGTCTTCCAGAAGCTGCGGCGGAAGCACGACGAGACCGATGCGCGAGAACATCGCGGCGACCTCGGCATCCCAGGAGTTTCCGGTTCCGGTGGCCACGCTCAGCTCGTGGACGATGCGACGCAGGCGCACCGCCTGCCCGAACGCCTCGGGCCGCACGATGGAGAGGATCTCGACGAGCGCGGTGACCGCCCCGCGCACCGTTTCCTGCAGGAGAGTCTGCTCGGATTGTTGGAGCCGATGCTGGTCGAGTGCGTCCCGCAGGATCTCGCGCAGCATCGCCGGCGAGCAGGGCTTGACGGCGAAGCGGAAGATCCGCCCCTCGTTGACGGCGCGGACGGAGTCGGAGAGATCGGATTGACCGGAGAGCACGACCCGGACGGTATCGGGATACCGCTCCCGGACGCGGGCGAGGAGGCTGACTCCGTTCATGCCGGGCATCTTCATGTCCGAGATCACGACGGAAACGGCGCCCTGGGTCTGGAGCACTTTGAGCGCTTCCTGTCCCGAGTTTGCGGTGAGGATGTGGTATTCGCCCCTCAGGTGGCGGCTCAGGGCGTCGACGATGTGGGGCTCGTCGTCGACCAACAGGATTCGAGGAAGATCCGGCACGCGCGGTCACCTCCATCGGCGCGGGGGCCTGCTCCGTCGTTCGACGGATCGGTGCCGGATCTTGAGGATCAGAACTCCAGGTTCAGCCCCAGGCCCACGTAGGCGCTGTCATAGTCCAGCTCGCCGATGTCATCGCGGACCGAGCCATCCAGGTTCCGGTTGGGATCGAGGAAGGTGTACCGTCCCTCTCCCGCGATCGAGAGCACCGGGGAGAGGTAGTACTTCGCTCCCAGACCCGCGTGCCAGCCGAAGGTCGTGATCGTTTCGTCCTTGGCCCCCAGTGCTTCGAGGCCGGCGGAGTAGTCGTGCACGAGGTTGTACCATCCGGCTCCGGCCGCCAGGAACGGAGAGAACGACTGCACGACCGGAAGATAGACCCGTCCGGTCAGCGTCAGCGGAATCGTCCGCACGGTCAGGGACTCGGTGGATCCGGCGAGGGGAACTGCATAGGACTCCTCGGAGCGATACTCCACGGCGCCCTGGAGCCCGAGCATGGGCGCGAGGGCGAGCTCGAGATGGCCGCCGACCAGATAGTTGCCGTCCTCCGCCCCGGAGGACTTCGTATAGGCGAGGTGCACTCCGTAGTCACCGCCGTGGTGTTCGCCCGGCTCCGCGAGAGCCGTGGAAGCCGTCAACGTGCCCAGCAGGAGCGCTCCGGCGACGAGCCGCTTGGAATGATCTCGTTTGGGTTTCATCGTCGTGTCCTTTCTGCGATCGAGAGGACCCGTGTTGCGCTGCCCCGGTCGGTCGCGTCGGGTTCCGGATCGGTTCCCCATTCTCGAATGATGTTCGAACGTCGTTCCCGTATTCGGAATCGGCTGAAAAGTCATGGGAGGAGCGAGAGCGCATGGGGGATGGACGACATCTCGCTCCTCCTCTCGCCACC
>JAGQHR010000499.1 GCA_020431745.1 Candidatus Eiseniibacteriota bacterium | reverse complement strand
CGGCATCTCCTCTCGCACAGCTCCGGAATCGGGGACTACTGGACCGACTACTACGATTCGCACGGCCGCCAGGTGACCACCCTCGCCGAGATGCTCCCCTTCGTCTACAAGGAGATCCGCGACGATGGTCTCTACTTCGAGCCCGGCTCGGCCCACCGGTACAGCAATTCCGGCTTCGTGCTGCTGGGTCTCGTCATCGAGCAGGTCACCGGACAGAGCTACTACGATGCGGTCGCAGAACGGATCTACCGTCCGCTCGGCCTGGATCACACCGACAGCTATCTCTACGGATCGTCGACCGACCTGGCGCAACCGATGATCCGCGATGAATCCGCTCCCGAGGGAGGCGCCGCACGTTGGGCCGAGGCCCCGCACGGCCGGAGGGGAACATCCGCGGGAGGCGGCTACTCGACACTCGACGACATGCTGCGCTTCGCTCGCGGACTCGTGGGCGGGGCGATCGTGCCGCGGCCCGTGCTCGCTGAGATGGCGACGATGCAGCCGCCCATCGAGGAAGATTTCTACGGCTACGGCTTGGGATTCCTGGTCCAGCGGAGCCAAACCGGGGGCAAGCTCTCGTTCGGACACGGCGGGATCGCCCATGGGATCAACTTCGAGCTGCGCTACTTCCCTTCCGAAGACGTCACGTTGGTCGCGTTCGGGAACCAGGACAACGGAGCCTACGACGATCTCCGCCGAAACCTGGTCAAACTGATTACGGGGGATCGGTGATACGATCTCCCGCATGACGGACCGACGAGGCAAGCTGGAGGAGCAGCCCTTCTCGTATCGCGAGACCAAGGACGGGCGCGTGATGATCTACTGGCAGGGCCGGCTCATCAAGACGCTCGCCGGAGGCCCGGCGATAAAGTTCTCGAAGGCCGCCGCGGGCAAGAGCGAAAGCGAGATCCAGCTCCTCCTCGCCAAGGCCACCGGACACTTCAAGCACGGCAACGAGCGATAGGCCCGTCCGCGCGAATTCCGGTGACGACCCAGGGAGTGCAC
This sequence comes from Candidatus Eiseniibacteriota bacterium, assembly GCA_020431745.1. GTDB lineage: Bacteria > Eisenbacteria > RBG-16-71-46 > CAIMUX01 > CAIMUX01 > JAGQHR01. The sequence continues at coordinate 2,651 of JAGQHR010000499.1, read as the reverse complement.
GTGAAGACCATCGGCCTCATCGGCGGAATGAGCTGGGAGTCCACTCTTCCCTACTACCGGCGGATCAACGAGCGGGTACGAGAGCGGCTCGGCGGGCTCCACTCTGCGAGGCTCGTGCTCTACAGCGTCGATTTCCAGGAGATCGAGCGGCTTCAGCACGCCGATCGCTGGGACGAAGCCGGGATCGTGCTCGTGCGGGCGGCGCAGGCGCTCGCGGCGGCGGGGGCCGACTTCCTCGTCCTCTGCACCAACACCATGCACAAGGTGGCGCCGGCGATCGAGTCGGTGGGCCTCCCGCTCTACCACATCGCCGATGCCACCGCAGAGGTCGTGCGGACGGCAGGAGTGAGCCGGGTGGGGCTTCTCGGCACTCGATTCACGATGGAGCAGGAGTTCTATCGCGGAAGGTTGGAGGAGAAGCACCATATCGCGGTCCTCACTCCTGACGAGAAGGATCGTGATCTCGTTCATCGGGTGATCTACGACGAACTCTGCCTCGGCGTGATCCGGGATGATTCCCGCCGTGGCTACCGTGCGGTCATCGACCGACTCGCCGCCCGGGGTGCGCAGGGCATCATCCTGGGCTGCACCGAGATCGCGCTCCTTGTCGCTCCCGCGGACTCGCCGGTGCCTGTCTTCGACACCTGCGCGATTCACGCAGACGGCGCCGCGGATCTCGCCCTGAACGACTGAGGACGGCCCGGCCACGCGGAGGCGACCGGACCGTCCTGGGACGCGTCGGCGCGAATCAGCGAACGACGATCTTGCCCGAGCTCTTCGCGTCTCCCGCGCGAAGAACGTAGGAATAGATGCCGGCCGCGACCGGGTCGCCGGCATCGCTTCGCCCGTCCCAAACTACGTCGTGTGGTCCCGCGCTCCGATTCGGCTCCGACCAGGTGCGTACGCTGCGGCCGTTCACGTCGTAGATCGTGAGCGTGACCGTCGACGGTCGCGCCAAGGAGTAGACGATCGTGGCCGCGTCCGTCATCGGGTTCGGCTGGACTCGCGTGTGAAGCGGCGTTTCGGTGGGTCCCGGCGCCTCGGGTGCATCCGTCGTCGCGCAGTCCGGAGGCGGCGTGGGCTCCCCGGCGCCGGTCCAGACGGCCTGGAAGTAGTCCCAATCCACGCAGTCGACGTCATCGTCGAGGTCGAAGTCCGCGGGACCGCACCCCGGCCCAATCGGCCCTCCGTCCGAGCCGGTGAAGCAATCGTCGAACTGCGAGAGGTCGGATTCGTCGACCGCGCCGTCCCGATCGAAGTCGCCGCCGAAGCCCTGGCCGAAACTCTCGTCGATCCGGGTCAAGTCGTTCGTGACCGTGTACCCCGCATCGAGCAGTTGGTACATCGAGTTATCGAGGTACGTCCGGAACATGCTGGACGGATCGTCCGGATCGGCGCTCGGCGTCGGCCACGGAGGGCTGAATCCGTTGGCGATGAAGGCCGGGATCAGGATGTTCTTCACCGACCACATGTCCAGCGCGACCGGATCGAGGCTCGCGACCAGCTCGTCCCGGCGCGTGGCCCCGGCATACGTCGTCCCCGGTCCCGTGTTCGGATTCGCGTTGATCCAGATCGCATCGAGGATGTTGAGGTCCGCGAGGCCGATCTCACCCATCACGGCGCCCAGGATGCCCGTGCGAATCGCGTAGTGCGAGTCAGTGCTCAGCTCGCGCGTGACGACGCCCATGTAGTGCTTCACGCTGACCGTCGCGCCGTAGACCGCATGATGGGACTTGAGAATCGGGAGATTGATGAACCGGAGGTGCTCGCGCGAGTAGCTCGACGATCCGGGGTCCCAAATGCCGTCCTTCACGCTGATGTACGTCCCGGCGCTCGTCCGGAACTTGGGATAGGAGGGCCGTCCCAGCACTTCGCCGTCGTAGGGCAAGACGACGTAGCCGTCTTGCAGATCCCCTTCGGAGTACTCCGCGACCGAGGTGTAGCGCATCGGGGTCCAGTCGAAGTGCGACACGCGGAGGCCCAAGCCCTGGAAGTAGAGGACGACATCGTGCGGCGAGAGCCCGTGGTCCTGGGCGTTGTTGGTGATGCGGTCGAATCCGGACGTCGATGCGAACTGGGCATTCTCGCAAACCACGATCTCGCCGGTGAAACCGTCGGGGTGATCGACGATCCGCCGGATCAGTCCGCGCAGCAGGTCCGTGTTCGTCCCCCCACGCTCCGCCCACTGGTAGTTGATCTTGATCAGGACGACGTCGTCCGCGGCGACCACGCCGTCAGGACCGGCCAGCGCGCTCTCGCTCGACGAGCGATAGAGCTTCAGCCCCTGTCGCGCCATCGTGACCAGAAGGTTGTCCAGTCCGACCAGACGATCCACCGCCGGGTCCTGGGGACACTGGTCGACGTGGAAAACCTGGGCGCGGTAGTCGAGCGGCGGATTCCCCATCGGTCCCGCGTACTGCCCGGCGCGCGTGAAGTACGCATCCCCGGCCAGGAACATCGTCACACCCAGAAGGAGCGCGGAAAGCGCGAGCGGAGAACGCAGCCACTCTCCGGCCCGACGGCGCCCCAGAAGAAGCGCCGCGACCAGCGGCGCGCCGAAAGCGAGACTGGCCGTTCCCATCGCAGCCTGCTGGCATGGATAGACGACACGGCTGGGCTTGGTTCCGGTGCGGAATACGAGCCATCCGAGC
>JAGQHR010000498.1 GCA_020431745.1 Candidatus Eiseniibacteriota bacterium | reverse complement strand
GACCGCCCCTGCCTCCGGCTCCACGAAATACGTCTCCGCCGCGTCCGTCTTGTTCTGGATCCGCACGGTGTACAGATTGCGGACTTTGCCATCGACCAGGGAGTACGGCAACCCCTGCGGGCGTAGCACGCGCACGTCGAAGCTCGTCCGGCGCAGCGCCACGGAAGCGAAGACCGTGAGCCCGACCAGAGCCAGCGTCCCGTAAAGGAATACCCGCGGCCGGACCAGGCTGCGGCGCACCCCCTCCGTGAAACCGCGATGGGAGTCGTAGCGGACGAGTCCCTTGGGTCGATCCAGCTTTTCCATCACCGCATCGCACGCATCGATGCAGTTCGCGCATCCGATGCACTCCATCTGGAGCCCGCGTCGAATATCGATGCCGGTCGGACAAACCGAGACACAACGGAAACAGTCGACGCAGTCGCCCCCCTCGCCCGTCTTCTTCGACCGCGGCTCTCCCCGCTTTTCGTCATAGCCGATGATGACGGTGTCGGCGTCGATGAGCGCGGATTGGAGTCGTCCGTAAGGACAGATGATCAGGCAGGTCTGCTCTCGGAACCACGAGTAATCGAAGTACAGCACCGCGGTCCAAAAGAGCGTCCACCCGAACGGGACCCAGTGACCGGACGGTCCGCTCCGGAGGTATCCGAACAGCCTCTCCGGGGGGATGAAATAGGCCAGGAACGCGTGCGCGATGACCGCGGCAAGAAGGAGGTAGAGCCCGTGCTTGACCAGCTTCCGCCATGCCCGATCCAACGTCCAGGGCCCCGAGTTCCGCCGCAGCCGTCGCTCGCGGGATCCCTCGAGCAACCGCTCGATTCGGCGGAACACCCCCTCCAGGAAGACCGTCTGCGGACAGGCGTAGCCGCACCAGATCCGCCCGAGAAGCGAAGTGATGACGAAGAGCGAGAATCCGAGCCCCGTGACCAGGAAGAAGACCAGATAGAAATCCTGGTTCGTGAACGCGATTCCGAACAGATGGGCCGTTCGGCCCGGCAGGTCGAGGTGGATCGCGGGCCCGCCGTGGATCCGAATCCAGGGCAGCGAAAGATAGATCAGGATCAGCAGCGTGTAGACGATCGTCTTCCGCCGCTGCCACCGACCACTCACGTCCGCCGTGTGGATGAAGTTGCGCGACCCGTCCTCGTTGATCGTGTAGACCGTGTCGAGATCGGGTCGCCGTTTGGCGGTGCTCCGCGCGGATTCGTTCACCGGTCAGGATCCCCCAGGTCGGCCCGGAGGGTGTCATCCGGATCGGCCATGCCATCTCCAACATCGGACGCGGGAGGTGCGGTCTCCACTGCCGGAGACGTCCCCTCCGGACTGCCATCGCCCGCCGGAGCCGTAGCCGGAGCGTCCGGATTCCCTCCGGCAGGCTCGGTCACGGGTGCATCCGGGCTCCCTTCGGTCGGGGCATCCGTCGCAGCCGGCTCGTCCGCCGCCTTCGGAGGACCGAGCAGCTCGCCCTGCGGCGCCTTCCCGGGGACCTTCGTCCCCCCGATCGAGATCACGTAGGACACCACGTCTTGGATGCGTACCGGGCCGAGTTGGCCGCCCCAGGCCGCCATTCCTTTCGAGGGGACGCCGTGCGTAACCGTGTTGAGGATCTGGAGCGGACGATTGCCGTGCAGCCAGTAGTCATCGGTCAGGTTGGGACCGACGTTGCCTTCCGCCTGCGAGCCGTGGCAGACGACACAGAACTGCTCGAAGATCTTCCGTCCCCGCTGCGTCCGGTCGGGAATCGTCGACATCAGCATCAGGGAATTGTCGGTCAGCTCCTGACCTTCCATCTTCTTGAGCTGGAGCTCCGCCGCCGCGGCCATCTCCAGTTGGTAGCGGCCACGCGGCAGCGGCACGATGTGATAGATGTGGAAGACCAACCAATAGATGATCGAGAACGCGATCGCGCCGTACAGCGTGTACTGCCACCAGTTGGGCAGCCGGTTGTCGTACTCGCGAATCCCGTCGTACTCGTGATCGAGCAGGCGATCGCGATCCACCTCCTGGTCCTCGGTCGCGCTCTGGTGGGAATAGTCGCTCAAGAGCGCACCTCCTTGTTGGCGGACAAGTCCTCGTCGTCGAGCGGCAGCGCGGCCATCCGAGAAAGGGCGCGGCTCTTGCGGGGGCCGCTCAAGGCATAGATCACGGCGGCGAGAAAGACGATGAAGAAGATCATCATCGCGATTACGGGCCAATGCAGCAGCTCGCTGGAAGTCAGGAACTCACGAAACATCTCAGCGACCTCCTTCCATCAGCGCTTGGGTCGGCTCGACCGGTTGCGGCCCGCGTCCCAACCGCTGCAGGTAGGCGATGAGCGCGACCATCTCCGACTCGGGGTCGATGTTGACGCTCTCCTTGGCAAGATCGTCGGCGATCAGACGACCCTGGCTGCGGGCGACGTTGACGGCCTGGGCGATCTCGTCGTCGGTGTAGGGCACACCCAGTTTCTGCATCGCGATGAGCTTGCCCCTCGTCTGCTCGAGGTCCACGTGGCGCGGCTTCATCCAGCCGTAGATCGGCATGTTGGAGCCGGGGGAGGTGTTCCGCGCGTCCAGCAGGTGCTGGTAGTGCCAGAGATTCGGATATTTCCCCCCCACCCGGTGCAGGTCGGGTCCGGTCCGCTTGGAGCCCCAGAGGAACGGATGGTCGTAGCGGAACTCCTCCGCCTTGGAGACCTCGCCGTAGCGCAGCGTCTCGTGACGGAAGGGCCGGATCATCTGGCTGTGGCAGTGATAGCAGCCTTCCCGGATGTAGATGTCGCGTCCCTCCAGCTCGAGCGGGCTGTAGGGCTGCTGTGCCCACTCCGGCTCGGAGACGAGAGCGGACGGCACGACCGTCATGCTGTCGGCGGCGGCAGCGGTCGCCGGTACCGTGTTGCGGATCACGATCGTCGGAACGAGCTCCGCGATTCCGCCGACCAGGATGGAGAACAACGCCAGCAAGGTGAAGGCCAGCGGCCGTCCCTCCAAGAGGTGATGCCACCCTCCCTCGATGCGTTTTTGCGCGCCCGCGATGAGGATCGCGGCCACCGTCAGCGTGGCCAGGAGCGTGAGCGCGAGCGGGCTCGTCGTCGGCCCGGAGATCGCGTAGAGAGCCGCCGCGCCGATCACGAGCAACGACAGGATCACCGGCTTGCCGCGGATGAGACCCCAGGAACCGATCGAGGGGGCCGGGGCCGGAGCCGGCACCATCACCCGCACCGTGGCCGGAGAGCCCGAACGAATGGTGGCGAGCAGGTTCACGCCCATGAGCAGGAAGCCCGAGAAATAGGCGATCCCGCCGACCAGACGCATGTGCCAGAGGATCCGCGTCGTCTGCAGTCCTTCGACGAAGTCCGGGTATTTGAGGAAGGAATCGGCGTCGAGAGCGCGCCAGTAGAGCCCCTGGTTGACGCCGCTCACCCACATCGCGCCCATGTAGAGCAGGATGCCGAAGAGCCCGATCCAGAAATGCGCATCCGCCAGGCGCGTCGAGTAGAGCTTGTTCTTCCAGAGCCGAGGGACCAGCCAATAGAACATGCCGGCCGCCATGAAGCCGTTCCAGCCGAGAGTGCCGCCGTGCACGTGCCCGATGATCCAATCGGTGTAGTGCGCGAGCGAGCTGACCGTCTTGATGCTGAGGAGCGGCCCCTCTAACGTGGACATCCCGTAGAAGGTGACGCCGGCG
>JAGQHR010000004.1 GCA_020431745.1 Candidatus Eiseniibacteriota bacterium | reverse complement strand
GAGCCCGAACGGGTGATCGATCGCCCGCCACCGCTCTCCGTCCCAGGCAGCCCAACCGTCCGCAGCTTGGGACCCGACGTGAGTGAAGCGCCCGACCACGACGAGCTCGTCTCGGAACGGAACGATCACGTCGACGGAGGGGAAACGTCCGGGCGAGTTGGGGCCTGGAATGAAGAACTCATCGCTCCAGTCGTCGTCGGAGCCGAAGGTCGAGTCTGCACAGGTCCCGAACGTCGCTGCGGCCGTCGTCGTAGCGGTAGGGACCGGACTGGATCGAACAATCGAGGGAAAGACCGTCACGACGGTTGCGAGCGCGACGGCACCTAGCATCCCGATCGACCGAAGAGCGCGCAGCGAATGACGACGGCCGGTGGGCTCCAAGTCAGCTCTTGGACGACGCCCTTCGCGAGCACAGTGTTGCGGCACGCGGCTTCCTCCTGACCAACCGTGAAAGGCACGGAACCAGACAATGCTCGCCGCCGCGGCCCAATGTGCGCAATTTCGGAAATCCGCGCCTCCCGTGAACGGCGGAGGGGGCCGGTGCGCCGGACTATCCTCCGAAGATCAAACTCGGGACTCGCGTGGGCACCGGTCCGATCACTCCCGGCCCAACGCCTCCCGCAACCTCTCCACCCGGGCCCGCAAGTCCGCGGCCTCTCCCAACCCCAACTTCCTCTCGATCGCCTGCGCCTCCTGCAACGCCTCCCGCGCCTTCTCGAGATCGCCGACCTGAACGTAGACGATCCCCGCGCCGCACAGGGTCTTCGCCAGGAGCGGATCGTCGTTCAGTTCCCGATGGATCATCAGGCTCTCTTCGAAACACTGGCGGGCCACGTCCAGGCAGCCTTGACTCGCATGGAGGCTGCCGAAGCTGGCCAGGGCGATTCCTTCGTAGCTGCGGTTTCCGATCTCACGGTTGATGACCAAGGCCGAGTCGAGACACTCCCGAGCGGATTCGAAGCGTTTCTCATCCAGATGCAAATCGCCGAGATATCCCAGCACGATTCCTTCGAAGCGCCGGTTCGACACGGAACGGTGGATGGCGAGCGCTGCTTCGTACTGCTCGAGTGCGGCGCCGGGCTGTCCGTGTTCGGCATAGAGGAGACCCAGGTTCCCACCGACGATGGCGGCATTGGCCTTCTCGCCCAGGTCGCGATAGATGGATAGGGAGGCTTCGTAGCACTCGCCGGCTCTCTCGACCTCACCGCGGTCGGCGTGCAGGATTCCCAGGTTGCCGAGGATGAGCGCTTCGCTTCTCCGGTTGCCGAACTGGCGTTGGATCGCCAGCGCCTCCTCGTAGTGTTCGCGCGCCATCTCGAATCGCCCTTTGGTCATGTGCACGAGCCCGATGTTGCTGAGTGCCATGGCTTCAGAGACTCGGTCACCGATCTGTCGGTTGATGGTCAAGGCCGTGCCATGCAACTCGAGGGCGGCATCGGTTCGGCCCTGTTCGTTCTCGAAGTTTCCCAGGTTGGCCAGCACGATGGCTTCGCCGTGGCGGTCACCGATCTCGCGATGGATAGCCAATGATTGTTCGTAGAGCTCGCGCGCTTCGTCGAGCTGCCCCTGCACGCGCAGCAACGTGGCGAGGTTACCGATCACACGGCCCTGGTCATGCCGTTCGCCCCGCTCGCGGTGGATGACCAAGGCGGCGTCGAAGTATTCGCGGGACGCTTTCATCTCGCCGCAGTACAGGGAAATGGTGGCCAAGGTCGTGAGGACCCGGGCTTCCTGTCCCGGGTCTCGCGTGGCGGCCAGGACCTGACGTCCCAGCTCGACGGAAAGGCTGAAGGGTCCGGTGTTGCGAACGACGCTGGCGGCCGCGATATAGGTCCCCACGGCGACCGACTCGTCGTGGCGATCCAGTGCGCGGCGGCAAGCGACGACGAGATTGTCCAGCTCGAGATTGAGGGCGGTCTGTTTGGCTGCACCGCCGTGAAGGTTCAAACTCTCGATCGCCCTGCCGTTTCCCATTTGCGCGTAGTGGACGCCGTGGCGGATCTCCAACCGAGCGGTGTCGAGACCTGCATCGATATCGATCGATGGCGTGTCGGACTTGGTCGACACGATGCTGAGTTTCGCGGACGCGTATTCCTGCACCGTCGCATACATCTCGAAGCGCGGTGCGCCGAGAACCGCCTTCGTTCGCAGCCAGCTCTTGTCGACAAGTGACTGGAGGCTGTCGAGGACGAGCACGTCCCCGCCGCCCGCGGGAGAGACGAGCTCGACGACGGCTTCGGCCGCGTCCAATGTGAACCCGCCCTCGAAGACGGAGAGCTGCATGACGACCGACTGTTCGAGCGCGCTGAGTAGATCCCACGACCAATCCAGAGTGGCCTGCATGGTGGCGTGCCGGCCTTCCTTGGCACTCGCGAGAATCCGGAACCGATCCGCCAGGCCGGTCTCCAACTGCGTCGGGTTCAACATGCGCAGCCGGGACGCGGCCATTTCAATGGCCAAGGGCAGGCCGTCGAGCTTCTTCACGATCTCTTGGATCTGCTTCAGGTTCGACGGATCGACCATGAAGCCGGGACGGTGTCCCCAGGCGCGCACTTCGAAGAGCTCGACCCCCCGCGTCATCGGGTCCAACGGTTCGAGTTCGTGGACCTTCTCGCCTGCGAGCTGCAGACGTTGCCGGGAGGTGACGAGAAACCGAGCCTCCGGCGCCTGGGCGAGCCACTGTCCGACGGTCGCTTCTGCGTAGTCCACGACCTGCTCGAAGTTGTCCAAAATGATCAGACACCGGCCGCGACCGGCGATGGCGTCGCCGAGCTGCGGAATGGGATCCCGCCGGCCGAGCGGAACCTTCAACGACGTGGCGACGGCACGGGCCACACCCGTTCCCGTGCGCGCTTCGCTGACTTCACAGAACCAAACGCCGCCCGGCCACCGGAGCAAGCTGTTCCATCCGTACTTTTGGGCGAGACGGGTCTTTCCGGTTCCACCGGTTCCCAGGAGAGTCAGGAGACGGGAGCCCGACGGCACGGTCTGGCAGCCCGGACCGGAGTCGGATTGATCGTCCGATCCGGAGGAGCCGTCAGAGTCTGAGCGCTTCGCCGGTGCGGGGCGCCCGTGAGACGTGGAGTGCTCGGCCGTTTCGGAGTGTCCGTCCGACCTGAAGTGAGCGTCGATGCGTTGCAGTTCGTCGTTCCGGCCGACGAAGGCATCGCGCTCTGCGGGGAGCGAATGGCGAACGGTACGCGCTTCTTCGCCGCGGCCCTCGAGGGCGAGAATGGCGTCGTGCGCCGTAGGAAAGCGTGCGCTGGGTCGCTTCGCCAGCAACCGGAGGATGGTTGCTTCCCACGTCTCGTCGATCTTTGCCAGCGAACGCGGGCTGGGCGGGGTCGTGTGGACATGCGCTCGTACCGTATCCAGCACGCTCATCCCGTGGAACGGCAGCCGACCGGTGCACATCTCGAAGAGGACGACACCCAAAGCGTACAGATCGCTCGCCGGACCGATCGATCCACCACTCACTTGCTCGGGTGACATGTAGGCGGGCGTGCCGACGATGGTGCCGGAGTCCGGTGGTGATGCATCCGCTTCCATGGCCTCGAAGCCTTCGGTGTCATGGGTTGCGTCGATGGCGTCCGTTGCCACAGTTTTGTCGAAGTGATCGGCTGCGAGCGTCTCGTCGGATTCATCGGGCGGCGCCCATGTCCCATCGGATGCCTCGGCGGCAGACGTTGCGTCCGCTGCGAGTGTCTCGTCCCCGATGGCGTGAGGATCTCCCGTTGCGTGGGTACCCTCTTCCCCCGACCCGTCTCGTTCCGGCGCCGGTCGCGTCTTCTCTCCTGCCTCGACCGTCACCGCCAACCCGAAGTCGGTGATGACGGCTCGCCCGCCGTTGCCATTGGGCACGACCATTACATTCGGACTCTTGAAATCGCGATGCACGATCCCCGCGCGATGGGCCGCGTCGAGCGCTTCGGCCATCTGACGAGCGAGGGGCAAGGTATCCTCGGTCGAGAACGCACCTTTCGCCTTGATCCGCGCCGCCAGTGTCTCGCCGGCGAGGAACTCCATGGTCAGAAACGAAACCCCGGTGGCTTCGTCACGCCAGAAATCGAAGATGCGGCAGACGTTGGGATGGGAGATGGAGCGCGCGAGCAGAACTTCCTGTTTGAACAACCGGAGGAAGGCCGCGTTCGACGCGATCCCCGGGTGGATCGTCTTGAGGGCGAGCGGCGCGTCGAGCTCGAGATCGTGCGCGCGGTAGACCTGGCCCATGCCCCCTTCGGCGAGGTAGGCGTCGATGCGAAAGCGCCTGGCGAGGATGTGACCGGAAGAGAAGGTCCCCGTCGTGGCAGAGGGGGTGGCGCCCAGGGCTTCGGTGACGGCGTGGGTTTGACCCGCACCCAGGGCCTCGGTCACGGCGTGTGTGTAACCCGCGCCCGTGGCGAGACGGGAGCCACCGGTGAGCTCTGCACCGTCAGCCTGTTTGTGTGGATCGGTCATGGACCTCCAGTTTCGCTGACAGCCTAGCGCAACGGGAAGGACCGGCGCGAACGGGGACGCCCCCGTAGGTGACCATCCCCTTCCAGTCCCAGCCCGGCAGTGGTCCGACCCGGGTGTCCGTGACCCGCCGCCGTCCGGACCGGGGCGGGCCAGGTCTGCCCCGGAGGCCGACGGCGGCAGCTGGAACACCCCAGGAGATCCCCTCTGGTGAGACTCCGCTTTTCTCCCGCCGACAGGAAGACAACGGAAGCCTGCTGAGCACACGAGGGCACCACGTTCACATGGACTGTGATTGAGACCGCGACATCTCGGTGCACACGACCCCGGAATTGTTGGTCTCTCGATCCTGCGTCGATCGACAACGCTCGGGGATCAGAGGCACTCATGATTCGAACCGCGTATTTCTCACTTGCCTCGGGGGGTGTGCTTGCGCGGAACTCAGGGAGTTAACCGGCTCGCGGGTAGAGGATGGTTGCTGACTACCTGCGGATTCGAGCCGTACCGACCCCCGGTGGGGTCGATGACTCCCCACGGAGCCCGGTTCTCGACGGCGGGTGACTCCGTTCCCGTCACCCGAACGATCTACCGTCGGGCAGGGACCGCGTAGGCCAACTAGCACGGCGCGTCCTGCATCCACCTACCAAGGGAAGAGGGTGGAGGATCGTGAGCTGTTGAACGCGGATTCGAACAGCAGCTCTTTCCGAACCGAGCACCTTACCCGCGGGCACACGTAGGAGTGCACATCACAAGGAGTGTCTGCCATGAAGAAGGTCCTGACCCTCACCGGCATTCTCGTCCTGAGCAGTGGCGTCGCATTCGCTGTGCCGCTCCCATTGCAGGCGGACGGTGTGGAAGACGGAGGGTCCCATTCCCCCAACTACTGCAGCCTCTGTAGCCACGGCGGCCGGGCGACCCAAACCGTCGTCGCCGCGGAGAATGAGGTCACATCACAGTCGTGGGCGACAGAGATGGCTCAGACTGCGCAGCTGATTGGGATGATCCGGTAACGGGATTCCGGAACGGACCGCTCGAGAAAAGGAGTCGCATCGAAGAAGAACGGATCCAGATGACAAGACTCGACGCGCCCTCGCTCTCGAGCGGCGCGTCGACCGAGCGCCGGGTCGGCCTGTGAAGGTCGGCCCGGCCTGCGCATCAAACGATCCGCACCCACTTCTCCCAACAGAGGCGACCAGCCGTTGAGCGCGGCTCGGTGGTGCGTCGAGCAAGGCTCGTGCTATCTTCTGCTCGTTGCTTCCTGCCCCGCCCCTTCGGCGGATCGAACCCCACGCTGTGCGGGCGTGGCCAGTCATCAGGTCTCGTGCCCCGAGACCGGCCCGCTAGGGTGCCGTCGCCGCAGGGCGATGGTTGCGCCCGGAATCGCCGGCCCCGTGGCTTACCTCGAGGAGGAGGTTCGCCATGCGCTGCTTCCATCGAATGGTCAAACTCACTCTTGCTCTCGGTCTCTTGTTCTTGTTCTTCACCTCCACCGCCCACGGAGTCTGGTACCGGGCCCAGTTGACGCACTCGGAGACGGCATCGCTCCACCCGCGAGTCGTTCACGATATCGGCGGACTGCCCCATGTGTTCTGGCAAGAGGGTGACCAGATACTCCACACGTGCCTCGGTCCCGGAGGAGGCGTTCCCGAGAGCATCGGGGTGGGCGATCGCCTCGACATCGTCTTCTGCCCGATCTGCAACGAGATCTCGGCGGCCTGGATCGGTCCCGACGATCGACCCCACTATCGGGCGTGGCGCGATGGAGTTTGGGGATCTCTCGCGACAATGCCGTTTCAGACGGGACCAGCGCTCGCCATCGCGGTCGCACATCACGAACACGGTCGACTTCTGTGGGTCGAGCCCGATCCCATCGAGGGAGGAAAGGTCGTCTACTTCGCGAAGGAAGGAGCCGACGGACGCTGGACGGTTCCGGCGCCGCTCGTTCGGCGAGAGTTTTCCGACTGGGCGCCCCTTTCCATCGGCCTCCGCAGGGTGAGCGAAGGTGGTGACCTGGTGGCGAGCTGGGCCGACGAGATGGGCGATCCGTTCGGGCTCTACGCACGCACGACGACAGAAACCGGTTGGGGCCCGGAAGAGCTGGTTGCGGAGTGGCTCACCGGCCAGTACTCCCTCGACACCGAGTGGCGAGTGGGGGTGGGACATTTCGCGGGAAACGGACCGGCTCCCACGTGTCCTTGCAACATCGTGCTCTACGTCTCCGGCCAGGCAGGGACCTGGAGCGAGCCGGAGGAAATCGGGACCGGTCACTTCCCGGCCGAGATGGAATGGCCTCAGGAAATCTCTCTGCACGTGCGTCAGGACGACGGGGCGCCATTCGTCGTGTGGCGGCACGAGTCCTACGAGATGCTCGAATTGGTCGACGAACGCCTCATCCTGGCGGTGAAGGAGTCCGGCTCGTGGTCGTTCGCCGGTGATCTCGCGGTCAATCGCAACGCAAGCTCACCGGACGTATCCACTTCGCCGGCCGGTTCTCCCGTCGTCGTGTGGAGTGATGATTCGAGTGGCACCGTCGAGATCTACCTCGCGAGCGAGGAACCGTTGGTGGATGTCTCGAGTCCCGGTCCGAGCAGAACCGAGGTCGAGTGGAGGATGATCCCGAACCCCACCCACGGCGGGGCGTCCATCCACTGGGAAAGCGCGACACCGGAAAGAATCCACATCACCGTGATCGACGTTCTGGGTCGAACGGTGTTCTCAGATCATCCGAGCCTGGCCCGAGGAAGGGACGGTGGATGGGCCGGCCTCGACTACGGCGGGCGTCCCGTTTCGTCCGGCACCTACTGGGTCCGCGTCGAGACTGGACGTACGACCTCGGTCCACCCTCTGACCGTCGTGCATTGAGTCGCCCGCCCGGCATTCCATCACGCGTCGTGAAGATCATGGACGGAGGCGCGATGGCGAAGCCTCTCCGCAGGGGTGATGCGGTCACCCCCGTTCTGATCCCGGAATGATGCCAGCGCATCATGGAACCTCCGTTCCCGGAGACCTAGACTCCACGGCGATTGGCAACCCGGCGGCCTGGGCGCAGCGGAGGTGAGATCCGCATCCCCGGTCAACCCGGCGGATGCCGATTGGGCTCGGCCGGCCGTTGTCGCGGGCGAACTCTCACCCGAGGACATCCGGTTCGCGTCGGGCGGAGATCTTGATTGCTCGGAATCCCGGGGGTTAGGGTCGAGATGGTGGAGGGTGAATCCTCATCGGTGTGCGGGCAACGTGCCTCCACGCGCGGGCCAAGCCGCCTACCGGCGGCTCGCGTGGCCCCGAGGAGTCGGACGCGATGTTCCCGTATGGGGTTCCACTCGACCCTCTGCCCCCGTGGATCACCACCCTGGGAGTCCCCCTCTGGGTCTCCGGTCCACGCCAGCGCCTCGTCTATATGAACGAGGAGGCGGCGTCTCTCCTCGGACGCATCCCCTCGGAGTGCTGTCGGCTTCCCTGCTACCACGTCATCGAAGCCATCCGCCCCGACGGCCGCCGGTACTGCAGCCCTTCCTGCCCGCTCAAACGCGTCGCGCGCCGTCACGGCAAAACGTCGACGATTCGGGTCGGCGTGCAAGATGCTGCGGGGCGTCGACGCTGGATCCACCTGCTGGGCATCTCGGTTCCCCGCAGTGGCCGCCGGGTGCCGTGGATCGTGCATTGCGCGGAGCACATCGAGCCGTACGACGAGACGGCCGCGGCCCAGGGAAGCGAACGATTCCTCCGCCAGTTGGCCGCGCGCAGCCCCCACCTCGACGCGCGTCGCTCGATCGAGACGCCACGCGATGCGTTGACTCCCCGCGAACGGGAGGTCCTCGATCTCCTGATCCGGGACCGAACCCTACGATCGATTGCGGCACATCTCGGCATCAGCTACGCGACGGTCCGCAACCACGTGCAACACATCCTGTCCAAGCTCGGGGTGCACTCCATCCTCGAGGCGATCGCGTATTGCCTCACCGAGGAGGACCTTCCCGACCGGGTTGCCCGCAACCGCCCCGCCCGAGGACCGACGAACACGAGGACCGCACGCCCCTCCCAGTTCTCTTGAGGCAGGGACGAGTCGCGAGATGGGTCGAGCTCGGTCGGGGAGCTTCCCGGGCAAGGTTCCTGGACGTCCAGAGTCGGTGGGATCCCTCCCCCACCCCAGCCTACGGAGGTGGGGGCTCCCGAGGAGGCGGGTAAGATGCCCGCTCCCGGAATCGATTTGCTCGTGCTGCCCGGTCGCGGGTCTCATTGACCCAAAACGCATCGCCTGACCCGACCGCACGCGAATTCTTCCGAATCTCCCGCACGGCTCCTCGCAGCCCCCCGGCCCGGTCCAAAAGGGTTGCATTTCCTCGAGGGCCTGCGTACCGTCCACAGAGTTGGTTCGTCGATAAGAGTCTTGCTCGTGCGGCCCCTGGTAGTTCCACACTCTGCCCGACTTCGATCGCCCTGCCACTAGGCCCAATCGGGGTCTCCTTCGTTCGGATCCGGAAGGAACGCGGGATCCAGTCTTCCAAAGAAAAGGAACACGCAATGGGTGCCAAACTCTATGTCGGCAACCTCAGCTATGACGTACAGGGTGGGGATCTCGAAGAGCTCTTCGCCCCGATGGGAACGGTAAAGAGCGCTCAGGTCATCCAGGACCGGGATAGCGGACGCAGCAAGGGATTCGGCTTCGTTGAAATGGGAAGCGACGCCGAAGCCTCCAAGGCGATCCGCGAGCTCGGCGGCCAGGAATTCCACGGGCGGCCGCTCACGGTCAACGAGGCCAAGCCTCGCGAGTCCAGCGGCGGTGGGGGATTCTCCCGGAACTCCCGCTGGTAAGCCGCGACTCTACCCTCGCAGGCCGGCTGTTTCGCCGGCCTGTCTCCCGACTCGGGATATCGGCCGTACCCCATCGATGCCAGAACGGAATGCGATCTGCGGAGCGGAAGCACCTCGGCTTCCATCTGCCGTGGATCGGCCACGGATCGCCGCGCGCGACGTTCCGGGAAAGGAGAGAGCACACTGGCTAGGAAACCGAACTACGGATTCGAGAAGAGGCAACGCGAGCTCAAGCGTGCCAAGAAGAAAGAAGAGAAGCGCGCACTGAAGGCGGCCCGAAAGGCAACCGACACGGACTCACCCTTGGCTGGACTCTCGGTAGACGGTGAGCTCGTGGACGATTTCGATGCGGACTCCGACCCGGATGCACCCCAGGAAGAGTCGGAGGAAGCTCCGGTCGACTCGGAAGCGCGAGACCCGGGGTCGAGGTAGCTCACCGAGACCGAGACAGCGTCCGCGACTAGAGCGGTCGGCCCGGATGCCGGCCACGACTTTGCGGTCATCGCAGCACCCGGCGCGAACCGACGAGCCGATCTACTCGTGGATTCGGTACTGGGAGAGCACGCAGCGAATCGGACCGTTGTTCATCCGGTTCCGCTTGAACGGCCGCATCCGGAACTCGCGCTCGAAGCCTTCCTCCGGAGCCAGTACCGCGACCTGAGCGCCCGGGCCTCCCAACAGCCGGTCCCGGAACGAGTTCCAAACCGGCTTGTACGTCTCCTCGTCGCCGACGCGTACTCCATACGGGGGGTTCGTCACGACCCAGCTCCCACTCTCGAGTGTCATCTCGGCGACATCACGCACGCGAAGCCGGATCACGTCGTCAAAGCCGGCCGCGGTGACGTTCGCCCGTGCCGACTCGATTGCCTTCCGGGAACGATCCGCACCGGTGATGCGCAGGCCCTCGTCTGCCGTGATCGCCGCACGGGCTTCCGCGCGTAGCCCGTCGAACCGGGCCCGGTCGAAGTCCGGCCAGGACATGCATCCGAATCGCTTTCGCCACAAGGAAGGCGGCGTGTGCGTCGCGATCATCGCCGCTTCGATGAGAATGGTCCCCGATCCGCAAAAGGGATCATGGAGTGGGCGCGCCGGATCCCAGCGGGACTGAAGCAACATCGCCGCCGCAAGATGCTCCCGCAGACTGCTCTCGTGCCCCCCCACCCGATAGCCACGCATGTGCAATGGCGTCCCTGCACCGTCGAGACCGACCGAGAAACGCCGGTTCTCGAGATAGCATGCGACGTGCAAGTCCGGCGCCTCCCGGTCGACGGAGGGTCGCCGCCCGACCCGCTCGACCATCGCATCGCAGATGGCATCTTTCACGCGGTACACGCCGAACTGCGAGTTGCGGAGCAGAGACGAGTGCGCGTTGAGGGCCACGCGGAACGTCATATCGGGAGTCAGCCAACGGGACCAGTCGATGGACCGGACGACGTCGTAGAGGTCTCCTTCCCGCTCCACCTCCTGAAACAGGATTTCCCGGACGACCCGCGAGGCGCAGCGCAGATGGATGAGCGCCCGGGACAGATCGTCGAGAGATCCTTCGAAACGGACACGCCCCGGCTCGGTTCGGGCAACCCGGATCCCCAAAGCCTGCAACTCGCCGCTGACGATCCGTTCGACTCCGACTCCGACGGTCGCATAGAAGCGCTCGTCCGCCATGACTCCCCCGCGTTTTGCCCGCAATCTACGGTTCGTCGGTCGCCCTGCTCCGTGGCCACCTCTCGCAGACTCGCGACAATGGCGGTGGCTGTCAAGGCGTGGGGAGGGCCTTCGCAAAGGCCTGCACGGACCGTGCACGATTCAGTTTCCCGAAGCGGATGGGAACGCCCCCGGGTGACGAAACCCCTGAACAAATCCCGTTCGGTCGATCCTCCGGCTGCGTTTCCCACTTCGAGTCGAAGCATCTTTCGGGATCGGATCCCGGCCCCATGGAGTTGATGAAGGAGGTTCTGCCGTGTCCCGTTCGGTCCAATCCACACTCCGCGAATCCCATGTACTGACAGGACGGAACCGGCCTGCCGCCCGAGCAGTGCGCCGTCCCCGTCTCGGGATCTGCCTGGCTGCCCTCGCCATCGCGGTGACCCTGGCCCAGTCTGCGCGAGCCGACGTGCCGCCTTTCGCCGAGGAGTGGTTCGTCCCCAGCCTGCCTCAGGACGTGCAGACGGACCCCTTCGGCCGGATCTGGGCATCGTGCCTCGACGATACGATTCGAGTCTTCGCACCCATGGGTGGCGAGCTCCTCTTCGCTTTCGGCGGGACGGGCAGTGGGGATGGCGAGTTCCAGACCCCGGACGGAATCGCCTTCGACGCCGCGGGCAATGCCTACGTCTGCGACTACGCCGGCGTGCGCATCGAGGTCTTCGACAGCGCGGGGCAATTCCTCTGGTCGTTCCCGACCGCCGGCACACGGGCCGACCATGTCGATCTCGACGCCGATGGGAACATCTACGTGACCGGCTATGACGACTTCTCGGTCCACAAGTATGCCCCGGACGGCACCCCGGTCCTCGATTGGGTCAGCGTGGCCGGGTCCCGAACGGGCGGGATCCGTGTCATCAACGGGATCGTCTACGTCGTTCTCTGGGATATCGCCGAGGTCGAACAGTACGACACCGACGGCAACTATCTCGGGTCCTTCGCTTCGTTCACGACGCTCGGACTGGACATCGAACCGGACGGACTGGGACGCGTCTACGTCACTTCCTACGGAGACGGGACGGTCTATCAGTTTGCCGAGGACGGTACGTTCCTCGACGTTCTGGGCACGCTGGGATCGGGGCCGGGAGACTTCGACGGACCGACGGGACTGGCGTTGGGGCTGGATGGGTCGATCTACGTGGCCGACCAGAACAACGGCCGCATCGAACGATTCGGCGCACCGGTCGCGAGCGCACCGGGTGACGCTTCGACGATGGTACCCACCTTCCGCGTGTCACCCAATCCCGCTCCCGCGGGCGTCGAGCTCCGCTTTGCGACCGCACGACCCGACGAGCTGCGCCTCGACATCACGGATGTGGCCGGTCGGCGCGTGTCCTCTACGAGCCTCGGACGATTGGGGATCGGCGACCACCGGATCGAGTGGAACCCGCGGGACGCCAGCGGAGAGCGGCTGGAAGCGGGCGTGTATTTTCTCCGCATCGTCGGAGGCGGCTCGCTGCAAACGAGTCGGATCGTCCTCTCACGGTGACGCATCGCCTTGGGGCCGGGCCGACGATGGTCCCGATTGGGGAACGACCGGCCTGGCCCTGAGCGACACCTGCCGTCATTCGCCGAGACGCAGGATAGCCTCCCATTCCTACCCCGAGACCTCGCCGCGTTCCAGGCGCGCAACGAGGTCGAACGGGGGACGCTCCTTCGGACAACCCGGATCTTCGGGGTCCTCCAAAAGTTCCGGCCGATCTCCTGCGAATCCACGCATGTAGGTCCACAAACCTCTTTGTGCAGACCCTCAGCCCGCAGGAGAATGCGAATGAAAGCAATCCACGGACCCCGCACTACCGGAATTCGCCAACCGGACCGTGCGCATCGACGGCGAGGAACCGGCGCCTTCCTGTGGGCAGCAGCGCTTTGGGCGGCAGCCGTCCCGATCGCACTCTTCCTGACGCCGGGTGGAGCTGCGGACGCGTCTCCCAACCCCCAGCCGGCCAATGTCCTACTCATCGTCATGGACGACATCGGGGTCGACCAGGTCGGCGTGTACGAGGACGGCTATGATTTGGCGGATCATCCGGATCCTTGCACGCCACAACTCGATTCGTTCGCCCAGGGCGCGATGCGGTTCACGAACGCGTGGTCGAATCCGGTCTGCTCCCCGACTCGAAGCCTCATCATGACCGGCATGCCTGCGTTCCGCACCGGGATGGGCAGCGTGACGGGACCGAACCATCCGGAGAGCGTCGGCCTCGACGAGGACATGTTCACCATCGCCGATCTCGTGCGGAGCCTACCGTCGGGACCGAACGGACAGGGCGTGTCCGCCGCCATCGGCAAGTGGCATCTCGCCGACGACTCACAGTGGCCGTATCACCCGGTACCGGATCCCACTGCCAACCCCTTCGATCCCGACGCGGGACTCGGATTCACCTATTTCCAGGGCTCCTACTTCAACATCAACAACTACTACGACTGGAGCTACACCCAGATGCTGGGTGGCACGGCCACCGAGGATCCCAATCACTCCACCTACGCGACGACCCAGACCACGACGGACGCGACCGCGATGTTCAGCACGCTGGAGCAGGAATCGGGCGACCAGCCGTGGCTCCTCTACGTCGCCTTCAACGCGTCCCACAAGCCGTACCATTGTCCGGCGACGGGCGACTGTCCGGATGCCTGCTCGTCTGAAACGAACTGGTGCGAAATCTGTGGTGATCTGATCAATCCGTGGCTCGCCTCGATCCGCCGCACGCGCGCGATGACCCAAACCATGGACGCCGCCATCGGACAGTTGATCGCACAGGCCCCCGAGAACACGGCGATCATCATCATCGGGGACAACGGCACCCCGCGCGATGCATCGTATGGTGCCTTCGACCCGTTCCCCAACGACCCGAGTGCCAATCACGCGAAAGGCAGCGTCTATCAGGGCGGAGTCAACGTTCCCCTCATCATCCGGTCCCCGTGGGTGAACAGTGGACTGTCCGGACGGTGCGACCAGCTCGTGAGTGCGACCGATCTCTTCGCGACGGTCGCTCAGTTCCTCCAGGTCGCCCCGCCGGAGAATCCGTTCCAGGATTCGCGGCCGTTGGCGCGCTACGTGGACAACAGCTACTGTTTCCCATGTCTCGCCATCGATCGGGAGTACGTCTACGCGGAGCGCTTCGAGCCGACGTTCCGTCCGACGGCCGAAGGGGATGTCCCCTCCGGCTACGTCGCGTCCACCCACCAACGAGCTCTGCGCAATACGACGCACAAGCTGATCGAGAAACGGACCGCCGGCGGCGTGGTGAGGGAGTTCTATCGTCTCTACGACGACGTGGTGGGTGACGCAGCGCCGCAGGATCCGGCCGTGTTGGACGACCCCGATGGCGGCAACTTCAATCTCTCGAGCGCCTTCGAAACCATGGATCTGATGGACTACCCAAACGATTGGACGACCGAGGACACCGAGGCCTTCGACGCCCTCACCTGCGAGCTGGCGGATCACTATCCGGCGCTTCCGGTGGCGGGCCTCCTCACGGCGACCGCCGCCTTCACGACGACGCGGTCCAACATGGCCTCCGAAGAGGGGTGCACTCCCACGCAGTGCTCCGACGGCGAGCTCACGGTGCAGGTCGACCATCCGAGCCCGATGAGCAAGGTCATCGATCGCGCCGTCCTGCAGTTCGACCTGCGCTCGCTCGTCCTCGATCCCGGGGAATCCATCACCTCGGTCACGCTCGAGGTCGGAATCCTCCAAGGGGCAGGCAGCCCGTCCACCTCGATCGTCGTCAAGCCCTACGCCCCCGGCTGTGGCGGATCCTGTGACCCACTCGGCGATGCCTGCGACTGCACCGACGCCTATGACGGAATCACCGGGGCGTCCTACGCAACCGCTTCGGGTTGGGATCAGGTCGGGGTCAAGTCCATCATCCTGGGCGGCTCGATCGCGGACGATCTGGAAGCGGCCATCGCCACGGGCACGTTCTCGTTGGGTCTGAAGATCCAGGGGGAAAACACCGCGCCCGACGACGGCGTGTCGCTCTACGCCTTGGGTTGTGGCGCGAAACTGTACCACCAGCTCCGTATCGGCACCGTGGGCGGCGGCAACGGCGGCGGGCTGCGTGGCCCGGTTCCGGAAGATCCGGAGCTCGTGTCGGTCGCCCCACGCAACTACCCCAACCCGTTCGGACCGCAGACGACGATTCACTACTCCGTCGCGACGCCGTCGCCGGTTTCGATCCGGATCTACAACGCGGCGGGACAGCTCGTGCGGACCCTCATCAAGGATGAGATCCAGCAGCCCCGGGACTACGACGTCATCTGGAACGGCACGGACGACGCCGGCCGCAGGGTGGCGACCGGTCTCTACTTCTATGACCTGCAACTCGGAGCGAAGTCGATCTCACGACCGATGATGCTCATGCGTTGAGCAACGGGGAACGGTGACCGACACTGGTGGTGCTCCCGCGCCCCAGTGTCGGTCGTCAGTCTTCCGGCGCCGACCACTCCCGCTGTCTCGTCCCGCGCCGCAGTAGGCCCCGGCTAGCGACCACCGACGCCATCGATCCGCGCCCGGAGATCGGCTCCCCTGGGATCTCCCGGACCCAGCTCGAGGGCGGCTGCCAACCACCGGCGTGCGACATCCCGCTTCCCGTGGCTCAACGCGAGCTGGGCCGCGGCAAACCGATAATCCACGTTCGTCGAATCCAGCTCGGCCGCCCTCGCCATGCGCGTTTCTGCAGCACCAGAACGACCGAGCCGCTCGTAGAGCAGCGCGAGGTTGTAGTGCGCACGTGTGAGGTCCGGATCCAATGCCGTCGCCGTCTCCAACGCGTTCACCATTTCGTCCAGACGCGGCTGATCCTCCGAGTTCCGCCCCCCCAGGAGCAAGGCCAGGTCGTACCAAGCCTCCGGAAGGTCGGGGGCTACCCGGGTCGCCGCCCGCAGTTTGTCCTCGGCCTCTTCGACTCGGCCTTGTCCATGAAGGAGGAATGCGAAGTTGATCCAGGCCTGCGCGAACGACGGGTCGCGGCGCAGCGCGAGCTCGTATCCCGTCTCGGCGTCCTGCGGCCGATTCCAGGCGACGCACAGATTCGCCCAGTTGTAGGCACCGGTCGCAGTATCGAGAGGGTAACGACCCGCCGACTCCAGCTCACGAGCGACGTCCGGCACGGTGTCCAAGGATCCCGGCCCTGACCTCTCCACACACGCCCGGGCCGCTTCCACTCGTACGGCGCGCACGGAGTCCCGCAGCGCGCGCAGGGTGACGAGCCGCCAGTCATCGATCGTCACGCTTCCGGAGCCGTCGGAAGCAGCGTCGACACCGACCCGCGAGAGCGAACGAAACCCGATCAGCCGGACGATCGGTTCGGAATCCGTCGCCGCGTCCCGAAAGGCCCGGCGTAACACCTCCGCGCCTCGATCGACGACGCCGGTTTCCGCGAGCTGCCCGAGAAGGGACAGCGCCGAAGCCCGCACGATCGCCGGCAAGGAATCCTGTCGGGCGAGCTCCGCCAACGGCTGTGCGGTCTCGCTCCCGCCTGCACGGGCGTCGGCGAACAGCGGCGCGAACGACGGTCTCGTCCCCGAACCATAGAGATCCCGATACGAGCGAACCATCCACTCCAGCGGCTGATCGGCATGGCAGGCGGGCTGCGCACACGCGTTGGGCGTCCCCAGGCTTTCCGAAAGGTCGGGCCGCGGGATTCGTATGCTGTGGTCCGCACGCTCGTCGATGCCCATGTAGACGCGTTGGGGCATGTGACAGTCGGCACACCGGACGGCAGAGCCTTCACCCGTAGCCGCCGCGCCGTGCCGATGATGCCCGGGCGCGTCATACTTCGGATCGTGACAGCGCAGACACGTCGCGTTCCCGTCCTCCCGTAGGCGCGTGCTGTGCGGATCATGGCAGTCCTGGCAGCGCACACCCTCGTGGTACATCCGGCTCTGCAGAAACGACCCGTACTCGTAGTCCTCGCCCTGGATCTGTCCATCCGGGAAGTAGAGCGGAGCTTCCAGGACTGACGGCACCAGGACATCGAGCAACCGGTCGTCCGGTCCCGGATCGTAGTCGGCGAGCAGCGTGCGTTGGGAATGGCAGGGCGCACAGACCTCGACCGATCGGCGTGAATCCAGCGCGCTCAAAGAGCGTTCGAAGCCGGCGAACGAGACTGCCCGCCGCTCACGATCCGGCGTCCGCGCCCACACCAGATGGCCACCGGCCGGTCCGTGACAGGCTTCACAGCTGACGTCGATCTCGCTCCAGGTCGTTTTGTAGGAATCGGCGACGGGGTCGTAGCCCTTGCGCAGCCGGGTCGAGTGACACTCGGCGCACATCGCGTTCCAGTTCTGTCCCGCCCCGGTCCAATGCATCCAGTCCCCGGGAGGAAATCGCCGATCCGGATAGAGGGAGTACCACGCACGACGTTCGACATCCCAGGCGACGGTGAGACATTGGTAGCGGCCATCCGGAAACTCGATCAGGTATTGCTGCAGGGGATCGAATCCGAAGGTATACGCCACGCGATAGTCCCGGAGCGCACCGTCCGGACCCTCCGCATTCACCCAGAACTCCTCACCGCGGCGGAAGAAGGTCGTCGGAACGCCGTTCTCTTCGAACACGGCTCCGGTGAAGTCGCCGAGGACGGTTTCCGCGGTCGCGGGTTGCATGGCCAGGTCATGGTCCGATCCGGTCCACTTCTCGACGACTTCGGCATGGCAGCCGCCGCAGCTCTCCCGACCTACGTACTCCGGCGACGCCATGGCGACGGATTCGTTCGGGGCGTCCGGACGCAAGGCTTCCCGAACCACGGCCGCGACGATGCCGGCGAGGGCGACGACCAGGACCCCGATGGTGTGGGTGCGTGACACGCGGCCGGTCCTATGCGGGAATCAGGTAGGAGGACACGGCGAGGGCCACGGCGCTGATCAACCAGTGGATGAAGAACCGTTCCATCCTCCGATTTGGGCGCATGCCGCCGCGCCCGTCAACAACTCTTCAGGCGGGAAACTCGGTGTCGACCGAGGCGGTGCAATGGATGAGCGCACGGCTGGACGATGTGTGTTTGAGGAGCGTCATCTTGGCTCCTTCCACCGACATCTTTCCCGTCAGGATGGCCGTGGCCGCCATGGTCTTCCGCTCCAGGATGTCCCGCCAGAGTCGGAAAGGCGCCCGCAACAGAAACCCCACCTCGACCGAAGACGGATCGGAAACGAAGGCCGCCCCCTGGCAGCTCCCCTCCTCGAGCTTGAGATGGAGATAGAGCGGCGCCGGCAGGGACGCATCGGGTTCGAACGCGAAGATCATGTCTCCGTTGAAATCGTGCCCCCATGCCGAAGCCGCATTGCGGTACTCCGACGAGCCGTTGATCTCTCCCACCAGGGCTTGGGCCCACTCCTCCGTACCGAATCGAATCGCCGCCACCGGACCTCCGTTCAGAGCGATCCGCCGAAGTCGATGAATCCCGGATTGAGGATCCCCTGCGGATCGTACTTGTGCTTGTTCGCCACCAGGTCGGGCCACCGCTCGCCGTAGTGATCCTGCCACCCGGCGGCGTCGAAGTTGACGTACCCGGACAGGTACCGTTTGGCTCCCATCGCGATGCCGAGCATGCTCGCGTTGTCGAGCAGCGGACGGACATCGTTCCAGAACTTCGGCGGCACCGCGGGCAGGATCCCGAACCCGACCAGATTCTCTCCCTCCGGACGCATGAAAAGGCGGGAGCGGGACGTCGTCCCCTTGGCCGGCCACAGCAGGATGTGCCCGCCGATGAGAATCCCGGGCGGCAGATCCGCCAGCACCTGATCTATATAGTCCGGCGCCGTCTCCCACGGGAGAACCAGCTCCACCCACGGATGCACGAACTCCCAGGTCCCGGCTTTTCGCCACAGCTCGAAGACCGGCACGAGCCGTTCATGGAAGTCGATCGTCGGAATGTCATCCGTATAGAGATGCCGGTAGGGATGCAGATCTTTCAGCAGAGCCGCATCGTCCGGCGGCGCCCCCGGTTCGAACTCGACCGTCGGATGGAACGGAAAGAACCACTGCGCAAAGACCTGCCGGCGTCCGTTGACCGGCTTCGTCCCCTGGGGGCACGGAGAAGCCCAGCTCTCCAGATAGTCCCAGGATGGAGAGTCCATGCAGATCCGGGCGTCCTCCAAGAACGTACGGATGTCGTCGTAGAGCAGGTAGTAGGTGCGCGTCATCGACTTGGTGCGGCGCAGCTGCAGACGAGCGCGAGAGATGATGCCGCACTGTCCCAGCCCCGCGATCGTCGTCCAAAAAAGCTCCGTATTCTCGGAGGGGCTGCAACGGACCAAGTCTCCCGTGCCCGTGACTACGTCCATGTCGACGACGTTGTCCCCCTGCGAGCCGTACCGGTACGACGCCACGCCGATGCCCGCCATCGCGAGCGTACCGCCGATCGTCACGCCGAGATTGTTCGTGAGCACCCGCGGCACCAGGCTCCAACGCTTGAGATGATGCGTGAGGTCACGCCAGACCACGCCGCCCTCGACGTCGACCGTCTCGGCGCGGGGATCCACTTCGAGCACGCGATCCATCGACTTCATGTCGAGGAGGATGCCGCCGTCGCTGATGCCGAGCTGACTCTGGCTGTGCGCGCTGCCCCGTGTGGAGACGTGCAGCCGGTTCTGGGCGGCGAATCGGATCACGTTCTGGACATCCTGCGCCGTGCGGGGACGCACGACGAAGCGCGGCGTCCAATGGTGGATGTGCCCGAAGTTGGTGTGGTGCTCGTTGACGAACTGGTCGGGCGTGTAGACGATTCCGTCCACCTGCTCCTGCAGCGGCTGGTAAAGACGATCCATGCGATCTCGTTCTCCGAACTGCGGTTGTGGTGACAGGTCCGCGACGGTGCCCCGAAAGCCTA
>JAGQHR010000049.1 GCA_020431745.1 Candidatus Eiseniibacteriota bacterium | reverse complement strand
TACAACTCTTTCCCTCACGCGAGATCTTCCTGACCGTCGCTCAAGTGATCGAGGAAGGTCAGGAAGATCTCGCGTGCGTCCTCATGACGGCCGGTGACGAGACAGAGCCCGGGCAACGCGATCATCGCATCGCGCCCCCAATCGGAGAACCACGGATAGCCGGCGATGACGGTGCGGCTGCGGGGAGCGCGCCGGACGACGAACTGGTCCGCAGCGCGCACCATGCGGGCGACGCGTGAATCCGGCTCGATCCCCGGAGCGACCAACGTCTCCCGTCGCGTTCGCTCTTCTTGCCAGAGCGATGCCGGGTCGACGTCCGGGAATGATCCCAGCGAAACCATCACCGTGAACCGGTCCCCGGAGAAAGCGGGAATGCTGACGAGACCGGGCGTCCACAGATCTTCTTCGAAGTCGTAGCCGCGACGTTGCTCTTCCACATACTGGAAGTCATGCCACCAGGCGGGCTCGTCGCGGAACGAAGCCCGGGGAGCGAACACCTTGATCTCGAGCTCGCCCACCAGCGGCACCAGCACCTGCAAGGTGTCGCCGACGAACTGGGCGTGACGCAACTGAAGCCGGACATCGGTGCGACTGAGCCGCCGCAGCTCGTGCACGTCGCGGCCGGCGAGCAAGGGGCGTAGCTCCAGCGCGAAGGCCCGCGAGGCCTGCTCCACGTAGTAGTCGATCAGGACGGTGTTGCGATCGTGCAGCGCGGCGATCGTCTTGACGAGCCGGACGCCGGCCGCTTCATAGGTGAAGCACGGGAAGGGATCCTGCTCGAACGCGACGAGATGCTCGTAGCCACGCGGATGGACCGTCCCGGGGAACTGGGCGCATCCCAGCTCGACACGCTCTTCCGCCTGCACGATCGTCTCGTCGAGCCGCGAGAGCAGCACCATTCGTTGGACCGGAGGATCGAGCGCGGCGACGAAGAGGCCGTGATAGCGGCGGGTGTGCATTCCGGACAGAGTGGAGGAGGACCAGCCGCCCAGACCGTTCGTCTCCAGCCACTCGAGATGCCCCGAGCACGCGAGATCGCGGAGGGATTCGGAATCGAGACGCGATGACACGATCGACTTTCTGATTTCGCAGAAGGTGCGTTGGCTGTGGTTTCTATCCGAGCGCGATCAATAGAGGCGCAGGACCTGACCGGGGTAGATCGTACCCTTGCGGCCGATCTTGTTCCAGCGGCGGAGATCGGAAACCGAAACGTGCTGGCGCTGGGCGATGTTCCAGAGCGTGTCGCCCTTCTTCACGCGATACGAGCGTACCGGTGGGTCCGCCGCCGGAGGTTCGTTTGCGAGCTCGGCCCGGGCCTCCTCGACGAGATGCGCCAACGACGGTCCGCGACCGAGATCGGCGGGATCGATCGCCCCGGTATCCGGGGGAGCGGCTTCCGCGGCCGACGCAGCCGAGACCGGGAGCACCTCGGAGAGAAGGGAGGCGCCGGACTTGTCCTCGCTGCCGGTCGTTGCGGGATCAGAGTTCGTACCTGTCGGTCGGCTGGCGGGATCGGCGGTGCCGGGAAGCGGCGGCGCGAGATCCTGAGCGGATGCGTCGCCAGAAATACGCCCGGAAGCGGATCGATCCTCTGACCGACCCGCGGTCGCGGTGTTCGCTGCGAGATCCTCCGCATGGGCCGCCCCATCGCTCGACGCGCCTGACGTGCTCGAGGCACCGGACATGTTCGATGCACCTGACATGCTCGACGCACCCGACATGCTCGTTGCGCCCGCCGGACTCGACTCGGTCGCCTTCTCCCGAGCCTGCGCCGGAGCGTTCTTCTGCTGCAGGTTGGCGAGGGTGGCCGCATCCCCCGTTCCGCCTCCGAACGACGGAACCTTCAGAACCGCTCCCGCCCGCAGCTTTTTCGGATCCTTGATCCCGTTGTGCTGGGCCAACTGCGCCGCCGTCGTCCCCGTCGCGCGGGCGATCGAATGCAGCGTCTCTCCCGTCGCCACGCGATGCGTGCCGCTCCAGGGACCTGTCGACGAGAACGAGGACGTGGGCGCGGCACTGGCCAGCGACGCATTGAGCGTGCTGCCTCCGCTCGGGATGCGGATCGTATGACCCGCACGCAGGAGCGTGCTCTTGCCCATTCCGTTGGCATCCTGAATCGCCCGCACCGTCGTCCCGTACTTCCGGGCGAGCGCACCCAAGGTGTCGCCGCTCTTGAGATGATGCTCGTAGAACAGGATGCGTCGATCCGCGGGAATGGCTGCCAATTCCGCCTCTGCATGCTCGGCGAGCTGCGCCGGGACCCGCACCGGATAATGCCCGCTGGGCGTCCGCAGCTTGAGGAGCGCGGGGTTCAGCCCTTTGAGCGTCTCCATCTCACACCCGGCGCAGAGCGCGATCACTCGCAGATCGGTTGGGGAGTCGACATCGATGATCCGCGTGTCCATCGGGCGGTCTGTCTCGTCGGAGAGTCCGAAGTCGCTGGGAGACTTGGAGAGGATCGCCGCCGCCAGAATCGCCGGCACGAAGTTGCGCGTCTCCGTCTTCAGATAGCCCTGCTTCGAGATCTCCCAGAAGTCCGAGGTGCCGCACTTGCGGATCGCGCGATCGACGTTGCCGGGACCGGCGTTGTAGGCCGCGAGGGCGAGATGCCAGTCGTCGTAGCGCTCGTGGAGGCTGCGAAGATACCGGGCAGCCGCTCGGGTGGACTTTTCCGGATCCAGCCGCTCGTCGATTTCCGAATCGCACCGCAGTCCCAGATCCCGCGCCGTGCCGGCCATGAACTGCCAAAGTCCGACGGCCCGCGCATGGGAGCGCGCGTTGTAGCGGAACCCGCTCTCGACATGGGCGAGGAAGGCAAGGTCGAGGGGGATCTCCTCTTCCCGGAACACCTCGCGGATGTGGGGCATGTAGAGCCCGGACCGATAGAGGCTGTTCTGGAAGCTCCGCTTCGAGCGGCCCGAGTACTCGTCGATCCACGAGAGCACACGCCGGTTCATCGTGACCGGGAAATCGATCGCCTGGTCGAATGAGGTCAGACGGGCCTCGGTCGCGGCAGCCAGGCTGTCGGAGATGTCGGGGACGGTCGCATCGGTAACCAGGCTGTCGATCGGCTCGAACGCGACTCCGTTCCCTTCCGACTCCGGGCCTTCGGCCGTGGCCTGGCCGGATTCCGGATCGGTCGTTTGGCTGGGGCTGGTTTGCGAACGGTCGTTCGAGGATGTGGGAGATGTCGCTGAAGTTGCGGGCGCACGCAGTTTGGGTGGCGGAGCACAGCCGACTGCGAGGGCCAGGCACATCAGCGCGAGGTTGCCGAGGCGCATGTGGCGCGGACGATAGTTTCCTGGGATGGGGCACCGCAACGAGAAACGAATCAGATCTCGATTTCCGGCACCGACTCCGGGCATCCCCTGCCCGGACTTCTGTGGCGCCGGGGTGCCGCAAGCGTTAGCGTGGGGAATCTCCGAACCCGATGAGGCTCAGTCGCGCTCCAGGGGGCTCCATGCACCGTTCATCCCGACGATCCGCCGCTCCACGCTTCGACCACCGTGAACACTCGACGGTCCGTCCGATTCGGGTCCAGAGCCGGAATCCGCGTTGGCGATCCCGGCTCGTCACACTCCTCGCCGTGGGATGTGCGCTCTGGGGGGCGAGCGGTTGCGCCGCGGTGCGCAAGTCGATGGTGTATCCGCGCGCGAACGTCGACAGCGTCAAGCTCGCGGGCGTCGATCTCAAAGCGGCGACGATCGAGTTCGGTGTCGCGGTCGAGAATCCCTACACCGTCGGACTGCCGGTCGCGGGTCTCGACTTCGCGCTCTCGACGGAGGGGAAGCAGTTTCTCGAAGGCCAGGCCGACATCACGCAGACGATCCCCGCCCAGGGCAACGGCATGGTCATGGTGCCGGTGCGCGTTCCGTTCGCCGAAATCTACGAGGTCGTCTCGGGACTGCAGTTGGGAGCGAAGATTCCGTACGACGCAGACCTCGGACTCCGGGTCCAAACGCCGGTCCTGGGCACGGTCCGCCTGCCGATGAGCGCGAAGGGCGAGATCAAACTTCCCGGTCTCTAGTCCCGATTGTTCATGAACGATCGTGAATAGTTCTGGCTAGTGGGGAGAGTGTGTGAAGTCCGGCGAGGACCGCGCCACGGCTTCGATCCGCGATCGTGAGCGCTACCTCGGCGCTCGCAGGCACGGCCCGCGCCCTGATCTCGCCCGCCGCTGGGCGACGAGAGTTCGTGATGGAGGTTTCGTGTCGCGTATCGATCCTGTTTCCGGGCGCCCGCGTGCCGACGCGGAGGTTCGCTACACGGAGATTCCGGTGCGAGATCCGGAGCTGGCGCCCTACGTGACGCGGTTCTATGCGCTGCAGTCGACGGATCGAGCCGATCCTCGGCGCGATGGATGGACACTCTCCAGTCGCCATCCCCTCATGACCCGACTATTGCCGAATGCGGACGCGAATCTGCTCTTCGACCTCGGCGCGCGTCACTTGCCCGATCGTGCGTTGATTCTCGGCCCGATGGAGCACCCGCTTCCCACGACCTTCACCTACGGACTCGATCTGTTCGGCGTCGCGTTCTCCATCGGAATTCCGGCCGGCTTTCTGGGGGCGACCGCACGCGACCTGGCGAACAGGCTGGTCCCGCTCCGGGAGTTGTGGGACGGCATCGATTCCCGAGCGTGCCTCGCTCTGAGTCGAACCCAAGATATGAACGAGCGGGCGCGCAGGCTCGAGCGTCTGCTCCGGGCGCGTCTCAGCCGGTCGCACATCGGGAGCGCGCGAACACCTGCCGACCGGCTCTCTACGCTGGGCCTCGATGGCGTCCTCGCGCGCATCGCCGCGGAACACGGCAACGTGCGCGTCGCCTCGTTGGCCCGGGCGGACGGAGTGTCCCGGCAGCACTTCACGCGTCGATTCAAGCGCGAGGTCGGTGTCGGCCCCAAAACCTACGCGCGCATCGTCCGATTCCAGACCGTGCTTGGCGCGATGTCCTCAGCCCCTCGCTGGGCGGAGCTGGCGGCCGACCTGGGGTACTTCGATCAGGCCCACCTCATCACGGAGTTCCGGGATTGGGTCGGCGTCTCCCCCGCCCGACTCCATCGCACGTTCGCAGAGCTCGGCACTCCGCCGAACGCACGCGATCAGTCGCCGGCACGTTCGTAGACGAAATCGAAGACCTTCCGTCCACCGGCGGCCATCGCGAATAGTTCCCACGTGTGTCTCGTCGCGCTCTCGATCCGCAAGTCCCACCGGATGACCGTGTCGTGGAGGTCGAGCATCGGTTCGTCACAGTGCCCGTAGAGCGACAGCTCGTAAGGAGATCCGGCTGGTGGCGCCTCGGGCACCGGTACCGCGCCGACAATGGAGATCAGGGATGTGTTCTGGTTCTCGAGGAATGTGCCCACCCACGCGTTCTTGCATCGGTCATAGCCGAGGGTCCGCGTGACGGAATACGGCTCCGGGCGCATCCGGCCGGTTTCGTCGGGAGCCTGGATCTCACCCTGGAGATCCTCGAAAAGGAACCGGCCGCCATGCGCAAGACGCTTGGTGGCCGTGGCCGCGCTCTCATACGCCTCCGCGCCTCCATGGAAGCGGACCTGCACATCCCATGTTCCCACCAGCGTGGGCAGAAGCACGTGCGCAGGACCGGGCTCGCGCACGGCACGCCACTTCATCAGGGCGGAGAGGAACTCCTCGGGAATCGTGGGATCGGCCGGAGAGTTCTTGCGTTCAGTGGGATCGGGATTCGACACGGTAGGGACTCCTTCGGAAGCCGGCGCGGCGTTCGAGTGGAACCGATTGCCTTCGCGAGGCACGAGTGGAAATCGATTCCTCCTGGGGTGCGAGTGGAAAACGATTCCTCCGTGGGGTGCGGGTGGAACCGAACGGGAAGATCGTACCTGCACGGTTCTTCCGAGGATTGGAAAAATGGAACCGTCCGCCGTTCCGCCGATCGTTCGGATCAGCGAGATCAGGCCGGAGGAACGCCGTCGAAGAAGTCGACCTGACCGGTCTCGAGCGAGTACTCGGCCCCCACGACCAAGAGTCCGTCGTCCTGGATGAGCTGTTCGAGGATCCCCGATCCGTGGCGCAGGCTGTTGGCGGCGACCCGTACGTTGGTGCGCACGCATTCACGGGCCAACGCCTCAGGATCGCGCGCCAGGTCGGTCTCCAGGAGACCAGCCACGGCCGGACGGATCCGATCGACGATCGACAGCAGGTTGCGGGACTGGCTCTGGTCCGGCCGTTGCAACACCTCCAAGGTCGCCTGGATCGCCCCGCAGAGAGTATGACCCAGCACCAGGACGAGGCGGGTGCCGAATCGTTCCGCCGCGAACTCCACGCTTCCGATCTGGGAGGCGGCCACGATGTTGCCGGCGACGCGGATCACGAAGAGATCTCCCACGCCCTGGTCGAAGACCGTCTCCACGGGAACGCGGGAGTCGGAGCAGCCCAGGATGACGGCGAACGGGCTCTGCCCCTCGATGAGCTCGGCACGCTTCGTTTGGCTCATGAAGGCGTCGATGCTGCGCAATCCGGACACGAACCGTTGATTGCCTTCGCGCAGTCGCTCGAGTGCGTCGCGTGCAGAGGTCATCCTGTGGTCACTCCTCGATGTCGCGGCCGTGGACGCTGCATCGATGCGATCAGGCCTGCACCGGACCGAAGCTTTCGAACACGGTCCGTGGCAGAGAGTCGTAGACGTGGATCTGCCAGTCCTGTCCGCGACCGTGCTGCGTGGCCAGCTTGATCTTGCCGAACTGCTGCCACCCACCCCATGGGGCGGTGAACTGCGGCTCGGGATCGTCCCGATCCTTGTAATAGGACCACTGCACCACCAGGTGGGACTCCCGATCGACATAGACGTCGTACTTGTTGCGCGGGGTCAAGCCGACGCTCTCGAACATCATCGTCAGCACGTCCGCGGGGCGTCCGTCGGAGAGCACCTGCTCCCCACCATAGACCAGGTCGACTCCCGGATCCCGCAGCTTGTAGGGCATGAACATCCAATAGGAGTCGTTGACCCACCAGGCATAACCACGCTCGAGATAGTTCTGGATCGCGTCGCCGTCCACGATCTGCTCGCCGGCCTTTTGCACGCTGCCCAGTTTGGTGTCGAGATTGAGGAGGATGACGACGTCGTTCGATTCGATGCGGACGTCGTTGGTCCACTTGTCCCAGTAGTGTTGCCGGTTACCCATGAACTTCCAGGAGAGGTACCGGGTGTCGTTCCAGGCCTTTTGGCCACCCATCGCGTCCATCACCTGCGCCGCGACCCGCGCCGCATGCTCATCGGCCCGGCCCTGGGTTTCCGGTTTGGCCGGCGGGTGCGCCGCGGTCTGGCCGGACTTGGCCTGGTCGGTATCGCCGTCTTTCTTTTCGCGCTGGCAGGAGGCCGACAGCAGGCCAGTACAGATCGTGAGGCTCGCAAGCGCGACCCAGCGCGCTACCGTGCGGCGCCGACTCCGCCCGTTGCCGTTACCGACCCGGTGAACTTGCTCGGCCCGGCACCTCTCTGAAGCTCGAAGAAATCGCATGGACACTCCCCCGATGAGCGGACTCCAGGGGCGGTCGTCGTGCCGAACCGCCGCCTGACTCCATGTCCGCACCGACAGGGCAGTGGATCATACCGCGACGTGACCGGCAAGACCTAGCGGCCGGACGGTCAGCGAAGCCGAACGAGGGTACGCGTGACGGTTCCCTGCGAGGTCGTCAGCCGAACGAGGTAGCCGCCGGACGGAACGGGGTGTCCGCGCCCGTCCCACTCGACCCGCAACGGCCCGGAGGAACGCCATCCATCCAGGATCCGGCGCACTCGCCGGCCCCTCGCATCGAGAACCTCGACCCGCGCCGCTCCGGACGGCAGAACCAGGTCGATCGTCGTCGACGAGCGCATCGGATTCGGGCTCGGAAGGCTCATCGCCAGCTCCGTCCTGCGAGGAGCATCGGTATCGACGCCCGCAGGGCTCTCGTTCGTCGCGTAGTAGAGATCGCCGTAGTAGTTGTACTCGTACGAAATGTGGGAACGGCCGCTCGCATCGACGGCGATCGAGGTCCAGTTTCCGACATCGAGCTGGGAGTGAACGACCTCGAGCTGCCAGACACTGCCGTCCCAGTGGGCATAGTCCAGATCGTTGTTCTGCAGGTCCCAATAGGAGATGTGCGGCAGCCCCTGCCCGTCGAGCGCGATCGAAGTGAACCAGCCGACGAAGCCGTCAGCCTGGGCGACGTCGATGTCCCAACCGTTGGCGCTCTCACGTGCGTACTTGAGATCGTAGTTGTCGTAGTCGCAGTAGGAAATGTGGGCGTGATCCTGGTCGTCCAACGCCATCGAGAGCCACAGACCGACGTTGCCGTCGCTGTCCACGGTCTCGTTCTGCCAGCTCGATCCGTCCCAGCGCGCATACTCCAGATCGTTGTTCGTGTGATCGCAGTAGGCGATATGGGGACGGTCCAGGTGGTCGACCGCGATCGACGACCAGGCGCCGACGCCCGATCCCGCCACGATGCTCAACTCCCAGGCGCTTCCGTTCCAATGCGCATAGTTCAGCGTGCCGCCGCTCTCGTCGCGATAGGAGATGTGGGGTAGATCGGCGCTGTCCAAGGCGAGCGAGGTGTAGTCGCCGACGTAGCCGTCGGCATCCACCGTCTCGGTGTGCCAGAGAGCCCCGTCGAACCGTGCGAACTTGAGGGCGGAGGCGAAGAAGTCGTAGTAGCTGATGTGGGGGCGGTCCTGGGAGTCGAGCGCGATCGAGGTCCACCATCCGATGTTGTCCCCTGCATCGACCATCTCCCGCTGCCAGATCGAGCCGTTCCACCACGCGTGCTTGAGCCCGCCCTCGGTGTTGTTGTAGTAGGCGATGTGCGGATAGCCCTGGCTGTCGAGCGCGATCGAGGTGTACTCCCCCGTCGATCCGACCGTTTCCACGGGTGTGGTCTGCCACACCCCGCGGGACGACGTCGCACACATACCGAGGAAGACGAGGGCAAGGGGTAGGACTCGTCGGGTCATGCTGCACCTCCCGGAAGGGTCGATCGCTGTGGCGGGCGAATATCGGAGCGATCCCGTGGATCGTCGCTCGGTCCGCGTCGAGTGCCCGGGAGGCCGGGTGGAGACCGACCGTCCCCGGTCTCGGGCGCTCGTGCGCCGGGTGCCCCGTTCGCTGCGCGGATGAGTATAGCCAACGCGCGGCCGTGCGAACGGACAGGGGTGGCGTCTCACGACAATCTAACGCCGCGCGTCGCCGTGGCTGCACTCCCCCGGGCGATGGCGTATCCTCCGTCTCCGTGACGGAAAACGTACGCATCGTCCTCGGCTCGGTGATCGAGGTCTTCGGCGTCGTGCTGGTGTCGTACTTCTATGCGCGCCGCTTCCGTCCCGACTTCACCGACGTCATCCGGTTCGTGACCGCGGACCTGGTGCCCTGTCTCGTCTTCACCGCGATTCTCGGATCCACTGTGGACGCCGGCGAGATCCGCGACGCCACCGGGGCGACGCTGATCCAGATCGGCACGGGACTCCTCCTCGGATGGATCGTGCTGCGCATGCTGGGCTGGCAGGACCGGCGGGAGCTGCTGCTGCCGGCGACGTTCGTGAACTCCGCGAACCTTCCCTTTCCGCTCCTGATCGCGAACTTCGGCCCGGAGGCGCTTTCCCGCGGCGTGATCTGCTTCATGGTGACGAGCACGGCTGTCTTTTCGGTGGGAATCGCCATCCTCTACGGAAAGACGCAGCTGCGCACGGCGCTGCGAGAGCCGGTGCTCTGGGCGACCGCGCTGGCGCTTCTTTGCAAGGCGATCGACTTCCAGCCCCCGGACATCGTGCTGCGCGTGCCGCATCTCGCCGGCCAGGCCGCCGTTCCGATGATGCTGGTGCTTCTGGGGGAGTCCCTCTCGCGCATCGGACTGTCGTCGCTGCGGGAGGCGGTGGTCGTCCTGATCGTGCGGTACGGTTCGGGACTGCTCGCGTTGTGGGCGACCCTCGCGTGGATCCGACCGGAGGGAGAGCTGCGGCGCGTGCTCATCGTCTACGCGCTGTTGCCGGCGGCGGTGATCAATCTGGTCCTGGCCCGTCGCGTCGGGCGGCCGTCCGATGGCGTCGCGTCCGCGGTTCTGCTCACCACGTTGGCGAGCGCCATCCTCCTGCCGTTCCTGTTGGCCCACCTGCGCTAGTGGACGCGGCCGGGCCGCACGGAGCTGGCTGGACCGACCGATCCGGACCGAGGCTCGGCTGACCGACCTAAGGCGGGGCGAACCGACCACCTCGGGCCACGCTGGCCGGCCGCTCCGGCTAAGAAGCTGTGCTCGCCTCGACGCGCTCCTTCATGACGGTGCCGACGTTCTGCCAGGTCTGCTGATCCATCATATAGATGGTGACCAGGTACAGCTCGACCTGCGGCCCGGGATATTTCGCGAAGAGAGCCTCGATCGCCGGCTTGATCTTCTCGTCCGATGGCGGTTCGCACTCGAACTCGGCATCGATGAGACCGCCTTCGTGCGGGATCTCGAGACTGTCGAGGAAGGTCGCCATCATGTCGGTCCGCCCCTCCAGGTGCAGCGCGAGCAGGAGCGAGGAGATGAGGGACTGCTCCGGGCGGACGACGCGGGCCAAGGTCTTGATGCGCTCGGCCTCCGGCATCTTCTTGACCGCGACGGGACGGAACCGGAGGGCGGCAGCGATCGCCAGGTCGGCCTCGAGCTTGACAGGATCGTCCTCCCAGTCGTGGCGATAGAGGGCGGTCGCCGCCTCCATCCGCGTCTCGGGATCGAGCTTCAGCCACAGCCGAATCGGCGTGAGCCCCTTGCCAAAGATGGCCGACCAGAGTTCCATGCTGTCTCCTCGTGGCGGATCCAACACCCCTCCCGGGGCCTCTCCGCCGGATGTCGATGACTTCGAAGGCCCTCCCCGGAACGTCCGGGGTCCACATGGGAACGGCACGGTCGCCGAAGGGGCGATGTCCACCGGTCCGGTTTCTCGGGCACAAGCGGCGCCGATCATATCGAAGATGGGCGGCACGGGCCAAGCGGGTTGCAAGGGGCCGCGGCAGTGGGCACGCCTCCGCAAATGACCGGGGGCGGGCAGGCGCGCGTTGCAACCCACCGCGTGGGACGCACCTCCCTGAACCAGGTGGGCCGCACCCCCGAGCCATCCACGGCGCAAAGGAACGGAGGACGCGCGCGGAGACGATGGTCAGCGGCGTTCGGAAATG
>JAGQHR010000497.1 GCA_020431745.1 Candidatus Eiseniibacteriota bacterium | reverse complement strand
TTCGGCGATCTCGTCGAGAAAGATCGTCCCCTGGTGCGCCAGCTCGAAGTAACCGCGGTGGGCACGCCGAGCCCCGGTGAAGGCCCCTTCCTCGTGACCGAAGAGCTCGCTCTCCAGCAGGGTCTCCGCGATCGCGCCGCAGTTGATGGCGATGAACGGACCGGCCGCGCGCGGTCCCTCCTCGTGGATGGCCCGTGCCAACCACTCCTTGCCGACTCCGGTCTGGCCCAGGATCAGGAGCGAGGTGTCGGAGGCCACCACCCGTCGCGCCACCGCGAGGAGGTCCTGCATCGAAAGACTGGCCGAAACGAAGTCGCCGAGCCGGGGGCCTTCCTCGCGGGTTCGGAAACGGCGGATCGCATCTTCCCGGTGACGACGCATCAGCGACGCGAGGGTGTCCCCGATGACGGAATCGTCGAGGCCCGAATAGATCACCGCCAGTCCCCCGGCGGCCAGGACGCGGGCCCGCTCTTCGGGATCTTCCCGATCGGAAACAACCAACACGTCCGGGGCGTCCGGAAGAGCGCGGATCGCACCGATCGACCCGATCGCCGGCTGGGGCAGAGCGGAGTGCGAGACGAGGAGAAGATCGAACCGCTCCCCTGCCAGGCGTGCCCACAGCTCGCCGGGGGTTTCCAGCTCCGTCACCAACGAGTGCTGCGTTTCGAGCAGCTCCTCGAAGCGCCTCTGTTGGGCTCGATTGGAAAGCGCGACCAGCACCCGGACCCGCATTGCGAACCTCCAGAATCGGAATTGTATGACCGATTCGTTGCAGAACGGAAGTCGCATTCGTTTTTGCCTCACGACCTCCTCGCATGCAGAGCGAATGGTGAATAACTTATAGTCGTTTCATTTGCAATGTGTTACGTCACTGACAACATCGAAGTCTCCGGCATTTTCAGAAGCTCCAGACCGATAGTCCGGCGTGGCATGGGACTTGGCCGCTCTCCTCGGGGGGGAAAGGAGTCCGGATCCCATGACCGCGTCACGAGAGCCTCGACCCTCACCGCCGCGCGGGGCAGGAGATGCACCGATCCCGGTACCGGAGGGGTCCGCCGCGCAGTCCCCGAACCCCGAACCATCGGCCGGGGGGACGGCCGATCCGGTCGCACCAACCCAGCCACTGGCCCTGGCATCACCTGCACCGACGGGAACCTCACCGCAGGACCTGCCTCCGGCAGAACCACTTCCGGCCCCCACTCCACGACGTCGAGAGGACGACCCGCCCGAGACTCAGGGCAAGAAGGAGACCCCGGGCCCCCCGGTCGAACCCCGACGAGGCCCGCCGCCGCGCCCGCGACGCTGAGTCGTGCTACCTTCAGTCGAGTTGCGCCGGGATCCGCCGTCCGACCCGTGGCATTCCATTCAGGACGGCGAGAAGTCGAGTATGCCCGACGGGGCGACAGGGAGGTCCGGAAGTGGCGGGTGTTCCGGAAATGATCGATCCGGACTCGGGGACGGTCCGCAGCTCGGATGAGCTGATTCAACTGCTCGACGGGGGGGACGCCGCCGCTCTCGTCGACTACCTCCATCAGCTCTCCGGAGTGGAGCTGGCTCGCATCGTCTCCCACTTGTCCCCGGACGAGCAGGTCCGGTTCTGGACCACGCTTCCCGCAGAGCAGGCGGCCGATCACATCGAGGAGCTGTCGACGGCCCAGGCCGCCGGGGTCATCGAGCAGCTCCCCGTCGCCCACGCGGCCGCGATCCTCGAAGAGCTCCCCAGCGACGAGCGGGCCGACGTCCTCAACGAGATCGACGAGCCGACCGCGGAAGCCGTGCTCGCACGCTTCCCGAGCGAAGAAGCCGCCTGGATTCGCCGCCTGACCGAGTACGACGCCGACGTCGCCGGCGGCCTGATGATCACCGAGTTCCTCGCGTTTCCCGCACACCTCACGGTCGGCGAGCTCATCGACGAGCTGCGCGCGGCACCGGAGGACTACTCGGAGTACGAGGTCCAGTACATCTACGTCGTCGATGACTTCGGACGTCTCGAGGGAGTGCTGCGGCTGCGCGACCTCCTCCTCACCCCCAACCAGGTTTCGATCTCGAAGATCATGCTACGGGCCCCCGTCGCGGTGCGGGACGACACGGACCTGGTCAGGTTGGAGCGGCTGTTCGATCACCATCCGTTCCTGGCCATTCCCGTGACCGACGCCGACGGAATCCTGCTGGGCGTGCTCCGGCGCTTCGACGTGGAAGAGGCGGTGGAAAGCCGATCCGGCGGAGAGTTTCTCCGGTCCCAGGGAATCGTCGGCGGTGAGGAGCTGCGTTCGATGCCGCTGCGCCGTCGGGCGGGACGCCGGCTCTCCTGGCTCAGCGTCAACATCCTGCTCAACATCGCGGCCGCGAGCGTGATCGCCGCGTATCAGGACACCCTCGCGGTCGCGATCGCGCTGGCAGTGTTCCTCCCCATCATCTCGGACATGAGCGGATGCTCGGGCAACCAGGCGGTCGCGGTCAGCATCCGGGAGCTCAGCCTGGGCTTGCTCCTCCCGCGCGACTATGTCCGGGTCTGGCTCAAGGAGATCACGGTCGGACTCATCAACGGAGCGGTCCTCGGTCTCCTGCTCGGATTGGCGGCCTACCTGTGGAAGCACAATCTCTACCTTTCGCTGGTGGTTACTGCGGCCATGGCGATCAACACCTTGATCGCGGTCTCGATCGGGGGTTTGATACCCCTCTTGCTCCGGCGGCTGCGGCTGGACCCGGCGCTGGCGTCGGGGCCCCTGCTCACGACGGTGACCGACATGTGTGGATTCTTCCTCGTCCTGAGCCTGGCCACCATGGTCCTGAGCCGTCTGGCCTGACGGGGGCTACGCTCGGACGGCGATCGAAGAGGAGCTCGAGACGGAACGCGTGAACGATTCCAACCCGAAGGCGAACCCGGAAAGCTGGTGGCGAACACTCTCGGTCGCGGAGGACCGCACGGTTTCCTTCCGGATCGGGCCCCTCCACGGATGGGTAACGCGATCCCGTCTGGAGTGGACGCTCGCGCACTGCTACGGCGACGATGAGGATGAATCCGTCTTCGCCTTTGCTGACCCGGCATCGGACGAACCTCCGGAACATGTCGAGCGCGAACGATTCCCTTTCCGGCAGACCGACCCCGCGATCCACTTCCGCCCGAGCTTGGCGGACCTGCCCGTGGTGATCCGCCCGGATGACGAGCTGTTTCTGCCGTCCGGGGAGGAGGTCCGTCTCTTCGTGACCACGCCGCTCTGGCTGGTGCTTTCCGCCGGCACACTCAAGCGGAAGATGATCGATCTCCCGATCCGCCGCCCGTCGGAAACGTGGTTCGGTCCCTCGACGCGGGAGGGCGAAGTCTGTTACGCCGCGCGCAGCCGGGCGAAGCTGCTGGTGACCGAGCTCAACCCCGCGGGCGTGCGGGCCATCACTGCGGTCCACGTCCGCAACCGGGCTCCCAGTCCCTTTGCTTTGAACCGGATCAAAGTGCCGGCTCCCTTCCTGACGCTCCACGAGTCCGACGATGGACGTCTCTGGACGGAAACACTGTCCATCGAACGAACGGAGGATGCCAAGACCGTGGCCTTCGAAATCGGCACCGGCCCCCCGCCGGAGGTGTTCCAGGCCCGGCCGCTCGAACCTCCCCGCGCGGTGGCGGAACGGGCTCACCTGCTCCAGTCGATCGGCTCGTTCCTGAGAGGGCGA
>JAGQHR010000496.1 GCA_020431745.1 Candidatus Eiseniibacteriota bacterium | reverse complement strand
CTGGCCGAGTCACCGCGCCTGGCACCGCATCGCGATGCGATGATCGCCGCGCTGGCCGGGGCGTGGGGGTGTCGGCCGGGGGACGTTTCGGTGAAAGCGCGTACCAACGAAGGTCTCGGGGCGATCGGCCGGAGCGAAGCGATCGCCGCCTACGCAGTCGTGCTCTTGGAGCAGGACCGGAGCGCAATGGGATGATCTTCCTGCTCTTGGCAGGATTCTCGGTGCTGCTCGCGATCGTGCGCGTGCAGACCATGCGCGTCGGGGAGCCGGCCATGATTCGGGCCGCGCTCGTGCGAGGAGGTCTGGCCTATCTTGCCTTCTGGATCGTCGGCACCGGCATCCTGGGTCCCGCCGGACCGCTCGCGATTCCCGGCATACCCAGCCGTGTTCTACTCGATTTCGCCTGGATTCTCTCGTCGCTGCTTGCGGTGATTCTTTGGACCGCGCTCGTCGATCTCGCGTTCTATCGATTCCAGAAACGCGACCTCGTCTGGATCGTGCTCTTCGGCCTCGCGTCCATTCTTCTGGGCATGAACCCCGATGTGCTGCCGTTGGCCGCCGCGCTCATGGCGGCGCCCGCGCTGATCCGTCTGCGCTGGCGTTCCGAAGTGAGCTCGAGCGTTCTGACGGCGACCTCGCTGGTGGGGCTGCTCTTCATCCTCCTCTACTTCGTTTCGGTGCAGGTGACGGGGAATCCGCAGTCCGATCGGCCCCAGGTCGCGGAGATCGCACGCTTCACCAACTGGGTCCTCTCGCTCACGCTCGTCTACCTGCTGCTCTCCCTCCCGCGGCTCGCCTGGGGGATGAACATCCAGATTCCCAATGTGAAGGTGCGGCTTCTTGTCTCGCACCTTCTGACCGGGCTCGTGCCGGTCGTGCTCCTGATCATTTTCTGGGGACTCTCGTCGTATCTCTCGGTCAACAGCGATCGCGCGCAGCTCGCGGCCCGTCAGCTGGAAGCGGTGGCAGGGCGCCTCGGCGAGCAGCTGGAGGCCGGACTCTCGTCCGAGGACGCGAGTGAGGACCTGCGCGGTTGGGTCGGAATGTTGGAGCAGACCCGTCCCGGCTCGCGGCTCTGGCTGCATCGCGGCGAGGAACCATCGCCGCTCGGTGCTGCCTCGACCGGAGCGGCGGCGGCCATCCCTCCGTTGCGCGAGGACGATCCCATCGCCGGGACCCAATGGCTGCGCGTCTGGGGCGATCCGATCGACGGGGAGCGGAGCCTTCCCACCTGGCCCGACAGTGCGCTGGGTGAGGGAGTCGTGCTCGTCGACGGAGACTCGTACGTGGGCGCCATTCGCCGTCGGCCCGACGCCGTTCCGGATGCGGCGATCCTGCTCGTCCCCCTCTCCTCCATCCTCGACGATGACGTCGCTCATTGGTTGGACGCGACGACGTTTCTCGACACGCGGATCGACGTCACGCCTTCGGGCAACGTGATCACGATCAATCCCGACTCGCTCTCACGCCGGACCACTCTGCCCGCCGGCGGGTCGTCCATGGGAGCCGCGATCGTGACCGCGCTCCAGCTGGAGAACGGCACCTGGTCCCTCCGGAAACCGTTTCTCCGTGCGCAGGTCGGGTTCGCGGCCGCGCTGCGGGGGCTCACGAAGAATCTGTCGGAGAATCCTGCCAATCTGATCCCGCTCATCTTTCTCGCCGGCGTGGCGTTCCTCTTCGTGCTCGTCGAAGTGCTGACGCTCGGGATGGTGATGTCGATGGGGCGGAGCATCACCCGGGCGCTGGGCGCGATCCACCAGGGGACGACGCGCCTGCGTGAGGGCAACCTCCGCTATCGGATTCCCATCGAGGGGCACGACGATCTGTGGGAAGTGGCCGAGTCGTTCAATCGGATGGCCGAGAACCTGGAGCAGGCGCGCGATCTCGAGATCGAGAAGGAACGATTGGAGGGTGAGCTGGGACTTGCGCGACAGATCCAGGCCCGCCTGCTTCCGGGCGAAGCGCCCGTCCTTCCCCGCACAGAGCTGGCGGGACTCAGCCTGCCCGCGCGCGAGGTCGGCGGCGACTACTACGATTTCCTGCGGCTGCCCGACGGTCGACTCGGGCTCATCATCGCGGACGTCTCCGGCAAGGGCGTGCCCGCCGCGCTCCTGATGTCGAGCTTCCGCGCGTCGCTCCTGAGCCAGCGGCTGACCGAGGGACCGGCCGAGATCCTCGCGCGGCTCAACGGATTCCTCCATCGCAGCGTCGAGCCCGGGCGTTTCGTGACCGCGTTCCTCGGGATCTTCGATCTCGAGAGCGGAGATCTCCTCTACTGCAACGCGGGACACAATCCCCCCTATGTGCTCAGCACCGACGGTACCGTGCGCATGCTCAAGGAAGGCGGCCTCGTTCTCGGACTGTTCCGGGAGAGCGAGTACCAGCAGACGCAGGTCACGCTCCGGGCCGGCGACACCCTGGCCCTCTTCACCGACGGAGTCACCGAGGCGCAGAACGCCGAGGAGGAGCTGTGGGGAGAAGAGCGTCTGCTCGAGCTGCTGCAAGACCATCAGGGCGCGTCGTGTCGGCGCATCGTGGGAGAGGTTCTTTCCGAGCTGCGCCGATTCTCCGGGGACGAGCCCCAATCGGACGACATCACGCTGTTGCTGGCTCGTTGGTTGGGACCGGCGGAGGTCGCGCCGGAGTCGGTGGGCGAGGAGGCCGTTACGGTTTGATGGGGCGCATCCGGGGAGCGCGCAGCGGGAAGCCGCTCGTTCCGGCCATCGGTCTTCCCCTCGTTCTGCCCCTCGGCCTTGCCCTCGGTCTTGCCCTCGGCTGGTGGTCCCCCACCCTGGCCATCGATCCCGGAGTGGCGCACGGGACGTTGGTCGTGCAGCGTCTGGTCGACGAGACCGATACCCTCGACGGTCTGGCGGCTGCTCCGTCTGCCCCGTCCGATCCGTCCGCTCCGTCTGCGCCGTCCGATCTGTCTGCGCCGTCCGCTCCGTCCGTTCCGTTCGATTCGTGTGTTCCCTCCGCCCCATCGGTTCCGTCCGTCCCGTCCGCTGCGTCAGCCCCTCACGAGATCATCCCACTGACACATGCGTTCGCGCAGGTGCGGGATGACGCCGAGGGACTGCTCCCGTCCGCGCGGGTGTTGCGTCTCGCCGTCGTCGATCGCGACATCCCGCAGTCGTCGCTCGACGGGCTCGGAATCCTGCCCATCGAGGATCTGGCCCGGCTCGGCGAGGTGCGCGGGCTGCTGCTGGCGCTCGACCCGGACCATCCGGATCCCGTGTCGGTGACGTTGCTGCTTCCTCCGGCGGATCGCGCCGAGGGAGCCGGCGCGACGGTCTCCGTGCCGGCGGACAG
The DNA here is from genome assembly GCA_020431745.1 of Candidatus Eiseniibacteriota bacterium. Classification (GTDB taxonomy): domain Bacteria; phylum Eisenbacteria; class RBG-16-71-46; order CAIMUX01; family CAIMUX01; genus JAGQHR01. The sequence continues at coordinate 358 of JAGQHR010000496.1, read as the reverse complement.
TACCTGGCAGGTCTCGATCGGCACGCAGAGCGTCGCGGCCGCGATGCGGTATCCGCCGGAATCGGTCGATGCGAGTGCGTCCGCGACTCCGCGCACCGAGAATCCGTCCGAGCGCACCGACGATCGCAGCGCGGGGATGGCGAACGTCACCGCGGGCAGCGCTTTCTCACCGGTGACGTTCGAGTTCCGCATGACCGCGCCGCTCTTCACCGAGACTCCGGTCACCGCGGATCTCCTGGGCGAGGCGGCCCTCTCGAGTCCCCAGGCGCAGGCGCTGCAAGAGAGGGCCGCCGCGGTCCTCGCCGGCGATTTCGAATCGTTTCGGGCGCTGACTTCGGGTGCGGCGATCTCGCGGATG
>JAGQHR010000495.1 GCA_020431745.1 Candidatus Eiseniibacteriota bacterium | reverse complement strand
CGTAGCCTCCAGGCGCTCGCCGTTCGTGATCGTCTCGGTGGACTCGAACGGTTCGTATCCGCTGTTCGGGCTCGTCACGACGATCTTTCCGGGTGGCAACGTGTGGAACGCGAACGTTCCGGTCGAGTCCGTGTAGACCGACACGCGATCCTCCTCCACGAACTGGCCCGGCATCACGGCGATCCGTGCGAGATAGACCGGCAGGGGGAGTGGAAGCGGATCCGGCGCGGCGATGCGGGCCACCACGAGCGCTCCAGTGACCGGGATGCGCGTTCCACGCTCGCGCAGCTGTCCCCGGAGGTTGACGACATCTTCGATCGCCTCGGCTTGCTCGGAGAGCGAGAAGCGGTAGGCGAACTGGACATAGACCGGGACGGGCACGCCCTGCGCCATCGCCGGACGGAACCGGAACTGGAGGGCGGCCGCGCGAGCGGCGTCGTCCAGCCCGGCGGTGAGGCCCTGGACGACCCAGACGGAATCCACGTCTCCCGTCTCGTTGAGGAGGAGCTGGAGAAGCACTTCACCCTCGACGCCTTCACGAAGTTCGCGTTCGGGATAGACTGCGCTCACGAAGTCCGTCAGCTCGGGCTCCACGTCTGGGGCGAGAACCTCGTTTTCGCCGGCGGACCCGCCGCTCCGCGCGGAGTCTTCCGCGCGCGCCGCCGTCGTGTAGCTCGATCCGAAGAGCAAGAGCCCCGTCAGAACGATGAGCACGCCGTGCGTGCCGCGGTCCCGATATCTGCTCACACTCGATCTCATGGCCGTTTCTCCTCTAACCCTGGAACTCGAATCGGATCTTGTGGACGATCCGAACGCTGACGGGCTCGCCATCCCGACTCGCGGGACGGAAGCGGAATTGTTCGAACGCCTGCCGCGCCAGCTCGGCGGATCCCATTCCGAAATCGGAGAGGATCTCGACTTCGCGGACGCGGCCGGTCCGGTCGATGAGCAGCCGTGCCGTGACGACCCCCGAGGCGCGGGCCCGGCGCATCTCGTCGGTGTAGGCGGGGAGCACGCGATGGATGGGCTCGGGCGCCGCATCCACGGACGAGATCGAGACGAGCGAGCCGACCTCGCTTTCGTCCTCGGCCGCGCTCGACACGTCACCGTTCAGGACGTTGCCGCGTCGCGAGACGATTTCCCCGGAGGCCGATCCGGCGCCGATGCCGTGGGCGAGCACGGTACGGACGCCATAGACCGGGCGTGCGGGCGTAGCGGGATCGGCCTCGTCGTCGGGAGGGACATTGGGGACGAGACCCACCAGATCGGTGGGGTCGGGCGTGGCCTCCTCTTTCGGCTCCGCCTTCGTCGGCTTCGGCGGCGCGACTTCGGGCGTCGCCTCGGTCTGCGGTGGCGTCGATGGGACGATTGCGGGACCCGGGAGAGGCGTCGGTTCCGGGGCCTGCTCGAACCGGATCTGAATGGCCGGAGTCGTATTCTCGCGATGCAACGGCTCGAACGGACCCGCCAGGAGTGCGGTCCCGCAAAGCACCGCGGCCACGACCTGCCCGCCGAGGAAGAGCGTGCGGAACAGCGCATCCTCGCGGTTCCGGAGCGCACGGGTTCGGGTGTCGCTGGCAGGGGGACTTACCCACGCCGCCGACGCGATTCGGGCGTCCCCACTCATGAGCCGCTCCTCTCGACCAGTAGGCCCGGGCTCTCGTAGCCGGCCTCGCTGCAGGTGCGCAGGACCTTCTTGAGAAGCGCGAATTCGCGTTCCCGGTCGCACTGGATGAGGACACGACGGCTCGCATCGGCGTCCTCCGTGCCGGACTTCCCGGCCGCATCGAATCCCGCTGTCGCTCCGTTCGATCGCGCCAGCGCGCGCGCGAGCCCGGGAATCGTCGTCTCGTCGGACCGTTGGACCTCCTCGAGCGTGCAGACCGGAGCGCCGTCGACTCGAATCTCGCCTTCCGTGACTTCGATCGAGATCGTGCTCCACGGCCGTTCTCCACTCGTCGCGACCGGAAGTGCGACTCCGGCGGCGGGAGTGAGCAGACTTCCGTCGTCGGAGAAGCTCTGGAGGAGGAACACGATGAGAATCGTCATCATGTCGACCATCGAGGTGAGCGGCAGCCGTTCGGCGGGGCCGCCGCGTCGCGCCGGAGCGCTCCTGGATCCCGAGAGTCGCGTCTTCATCGGACGGCCTCCGCGACGCCGACATCCACGAAACCGGCTTTCTGACAGGTGTCGAAGCAGGCCACGACGTCGGCGCAGACGACCTCGTCCGCCAAGGCGAGTGTCACGTGGTGCAGATCGGGGAAGAGCCGCTGCGATGCGTGCAGGAGCGAAGCCAGGTCCGCCCCCAAGTCCTCGGGGTTCTTCGAACCGGCGTGATCGCCCCGGTCGATCCTGCCGATCGTACGGTTTCCCCGCATCGCGAGGATCTCGGATCCGGTGACCGAGACGAGGAGTGGGGCGTCCGCTTCCGTTTGGGCGGAGTCGGCGGCCTCGTTCCCCGGAAGCGCCAGGCGCTGCACCGCAAGTTGCGAGAACGCGGCCATTCCTACGAGAAACGGAATCAGGATCACGAACATGTTCATGACCGGCGTGGCATCGATCGTCACTTCCGAGATCGTTTGCGACGGCCGAAATCGTGTCGTCGTCTTCATCGGGTCGTCTCCGTGGAAGCGACCGGACCGGCCGGGAACGGGGGGCGTGCGGACTCGTCTTCCCGTGGTCTGGTCCTGCGGCCGCCTTCGACGATCGCGGGACCGCGCCCGGTCCGCGTCCGGAGACGTCCGAGGAACCGAAGCACTCCGGCATCGAGATCGGTGAGCAGTTGGTTGCGACGGTCCACGAGTCGGGCGTGCGCGATCATGCAGGGAATCGCGACGAGCAGGCCCATGGCCGTGGTGTTCATCGCTTGCGAGATTCCGGTCGCGAGGAGGGTCGCTTTGGCGGATGCGTCCGCCGCGGAAAGGGAGAGGAACGATTCCTTGAGTCCGAAGATCGTTCCGAGGAGACCGGCCAGGGTGGCGACGTTGGCGAGCATGGACAGGTAGTCGACGCGACGATGGAGCCTGGCGACTTCGCGGACCGCTGCTTCCTCGACATCGCCTTCGATGCGGGAAAGGGCGAGCCCATCGAGATGACCCGCGATGGCCGCTCCGAGGAGAGCGTGCAGAGGTGAGCGCGCTTCCTGGAGCTGGCCGAGCACCTGTCGTCCCTGGCCTCGATCGATAGACTGCAGGGTGGAGTCGATCAGCGCGTTCCCATCGACCCGGCAGACGACCTGATAGAAATACGCGCGTTCGATGATGACGGCGATCGCACCGAAGAGGACGGCGCCGATCACGAACATGAAGGGCCCACCTTGTGCAAAGAACCGGAGCAGGGATTCCACGAGACTCTCCTTGTTTTGCCGGCGTGAAGCGCGGCGGGTTCGTGACTGCCGGCGGACGGCGCCTGTGCCGTCGGGGCCACAAAGGACGCGTTCCGAACGAGGACAGACGAGTCGAGGCAACGGGCGTGCCGTGGTCCTGCGGTCTCGGCGACGCCGGTGCGTCCTTGAGCCAGCTCAGCCACGAACGCAGCCATGAGTGAAGCCGTGGGAGTCGTCACGGATCGCGTGTTTCCCCGCTCGCTGCGGGTGACATCGCGTGAGCAGGCGGAGGTCGCGTGGGGTCTTCCGTCGGTCCGTCCCGGGATCGATCCGGGGCCGGAGACCA
>JAGQHR010000494.1 GCA_020431745.1 Candidatus Eiseniibacteriota bacterium | reverse complement strand
GGGTGATTCGGAATCTGACGGCCGCTTCGAGCCAGCACTGCTCGCCGAAGATGTCGGAACTCGGGCCTTCGAGCTTCGGGAGGACGGTGCGCCTCAGCGCCGTTCTTGGAATCGTCCTGATTTCGGTCGTGACCGCGAGTGCCGCGGAAGTCGAGGACGACGACGATCGGACGATCGACGACGTCGGCACCTCCGTTCCCGCGGAGGTCCTACGTGCCAAGCGATCGCAGGCGGAACGCGAAGGCTTTTCGGTCCTGGGCGGTGTGAGCACGTTCTGGGGCGAAGACGACAATCTGTACCAAAGCCCTCCGGAGCTGGCCGAGCGAGGGCGGATGTGGGGATCCTGGGGCTACCTGCGGACGGACTCGCGGGTCGGCGCGAATCGATTCCTCAACACGGTGAAGTTCAAGCAGGAGCAGTATCCCGGGCACTGGTTGATCGACGCGGCCTACTTGAAGTCGAGCAACTGGTTCACGCGGCCGCTCACCTCGACGATCGACTTGGAGTTGGACCTGGATGTGAGCCATCAGAACGATGCCTCGGCCAACATCGCCGGACGCGACTACGCCCAGGACTACGGGTACTGGCGGTATGCCGGTGAGACCGTGCTCGAGTGGAAGCCGTCCTCCCGCCATCGCGTCCGCTTGGGGGCCGAACGTGTGATCAAGGACTATGAAGAAACGCCGGGGTTGGTCTCGGTAGATTGGACCCAGTGGATGGCGTCGGCATCCTATCGGGTGCGACTGATCGGAGGTCAATCCGCCTCCGCTTCCTATGCGACGGGCTATCGCGACTACAAAGACGAGCCGGCGGCCGAATCGTCCGGCCGGGAGCTGCCCACGAACCCGGCGGAGCGGCACCGGTACCGCGAGCTCGCCCTGAAGTACTCGATTCCGTTGACCCGACGGGCTGACCTGGAGGTCGGCTACAGCCGCGACTCGAAAGAGGACCTCTTCCAGGGGTACGAAAGCCGTCGATCCGAGGGATTCCACGCCGAGGTGGGAGTCGAGGCCCTTCCCGGCGTCGAGCTTCGCTTGGCCGGCGCCCGGAGCTGGCGCGACTACCAGCACATTCTCGCCGACGCCGGCCGGCCCCTGTCGTATCGCCTCCAGGAAGCAAGCGTGGGCTCTCGTGTCCACGTGCTGGCTCCCACCTGGGTGTTTTTCCAGCTCAGCTACTTCGAACGGGACACGAACAAGTCGACGGGCACGCTCTATCGCGACCACACGGGAACGGTCACGCGTACAGGAGTGAACGTCTTCTTCTAGACGGCGTCTGTCGGGCGGTGCGCGTTTCGGATCACGGTGACTCCGGCACCTCGTGACGGTCGTTCCCGAATCTATGGGTCGGGAGAACGACTGTGGGTCAGGGGTGTGACGGCGAGGTCTGGACCGAGTCCGGATCCACGCGGGGGGCGGTCAGCACCGCCAGCACATACACCTCGACCGCTTGCCGGTCCGTCGCGTTGAGCGAAGCTCGATCCGACATGTCTTGAAGCACCGGCCGCCAGTCCCTTTTGCGTAGGGAGTCCACCGCGTGGGGCGTGTGGCAGCCGACGCACGCCCGGGAGAGATAGACCTCCCGGCCCTGGCCGGCGACAACGGGGTCGACGTCAGGCACCATGCCGAGCGCCAGCGCGTCGACCGGTGGAGCGAGCGATTCCAGGCTCGCGCAACCGACCGAAGCGAGAAGCAGACCGACCGCGGCGAGGACATTGCGCCCCCGCGCGGGGCGATGCGTTCTCACAGATCGATTCCCACGAGCCACCGGAGCTTCACATCCGGCTGCTCGGTATCGGTCAACTGGAAGAGTGGTGCGAACGTCATCCAACCCAGGCGATGTCGCAGGGACAGATTGGGTCCGGCGTGTACCACGGAGTCTTCGGCATGTCTCCACTCCTCGATCTCGATGAAGTGCGCCAACTCGAACCCCACCGCGATCGCAGGGCGCAGCTGGAAGCTCGCTCCCAGCGTTTGTCCGAGCTCGCCCTCCCTTTCCGCGAGCCCTTCTTCCTCCCATTCCGACTCGACGATGCCGTTCCAGACCAAATCCCAGCGGGCGAGCTTCTTGTCGAGGAGGAGCTTCGCCTCGGTCGCGACCTTTTCATCTCCGACGCGAACTTCTCCGTAGAGAGCCGAGCCGAGCGGGTCGGTCACCGGGTTGCTCATCCCATAGATCACTTCAGCCGCGACGTCCTCGAATTCCGCGTCGCTTTCGATGCCCCCGCCCGTTCGGTAGCGCCAATCGAGATACAGGGCGAGCTGCACGCGCGGATGCACTCCCATCTCCAGCTCGTGACGCAGGTCGAAACTGCGCAGGGATGACGCGTCCGGATACCGGTCGTTCCAGGTCACCCACTGCTCGTACTCGAGGTGGCCCGGGGCCATGGTCGAGGTGTCGTAGCTGAACGCGAAGGCCCGGCCATCCGCGAGGGCATCCCGCGCCCCGACTCCCGTTGTCAGCAGTGCCGCCGAGGCGCCGAGACCGACAGTTGTGGCAACAAGTATCCGGTGGAGCGATGGTGAACTGGACATGCTCGAACTCCTATCCAAATGCCTAATAGCAACTTGTGTTGGAGCGGCGTATGCCGCCGACTCCGCGAGGCCCTCTCTCGAATCATCCGGGCGAGGATCTAATAGATACTGAGAAGCAGTCTCAATATCAATAAGAGAATGCAGGACAGATCCTGGGTATGGCCGAAGAGGCCGATGGCTCCCTGGTCACGGGAGTTGCGACGGCTCCGCCCGGGAGAGTACGGACGAGCGGCGGCTCGCCAGAGGAGGAACTCAGTGCATTCCGGGGTGGGCGAACGCGGGGCTGTCCATGATCGAGATCATGTGCCGCATCTGGGCGTCGGGGACGCCGCTGTACCAATGGCCCGTGATCCGCGCCGCCATGACTCCGACGAGGAACATCGCGACCACGAGCGCGCCCGTTCGCAGCGGCGACAGCGTGCGCGAGCGCGTCCCATACCGCAGTGCTTGCGGCACGGGGCAGGAGACTACGCAGTCCATGCATCCGACGCACTCGACGCTGCCGATGCTGGCCCGCTTGCTCACCGGAAGGCGCGATCCGCACACCCGGTCACAGATGCCGCAGTCGGTGCAGGCGACCTCGTTCCGGCGGACTCGGACGGGGGAGAGTCGCCCGAACAGGCCGAGCACGGCGCCGTAGGGGCAGAGGTACCGGCACCAGAATCCCTGTACCAGCACGGAGAAGAAGACCAGCGACCCCAGGACGACCCATCCGATCGAGCCCATCTTCACGAAGAAGTCGAGCATCTTGACGTCCGCGACCTGGTTGTACGGGCTCTCGATGAACGATCGCAGGGCTACCGGGGTCATCGAGAAGATCGCCCAAAGGAAGAATCCCAGCAGGAGGTACTTGAGTCCGCGTAGGGGAACGTCGAGCCATCGGGGCGGACGCAGCGTGCGCCCCAGAAGCAGACGACCGACCCGGGCCAGGTTCTCCGAGATGAACCCTGCCGGGCAGACCCATCCACAGAATGACTTGCGAAGGACGAGGGAGATGGCCACGAACGTGAGGAACAGCACCGTGGCCGCGGGATGGATCACGTTGAGCGTCCCTTGGTACACCCAGTCCACGACACCCATCAGTCCGCTGATGGGAAGGTATCCCTCCACCCCCGGAGGGCGCACCGGGAGCGGCTCGTTCG
>JAGQHR010000493.1 GCA_020431745.1 Candidatus Eiseniibacteriota bacterium | reverse complement strand
CGCTCCAATTGATAGCTGCCGAGCTCGTGTGCTTCGGCCGCCTCACGACCGAGCCGGTAGATCACCCGTGCTCCCAACCAGGCGAAGAGGACCGCGAAGACCGGGGAGACGGTCGCCTCGACGTAGTTGTCGACGGAGGCGTCCACCTGACCCGAGCGCTCCAGTAGAAACAAGCCGAAAGGGGACATGAGCGCCGACACGATCGAGGAGCTGAGAATGATGCGAGGTGGCGCGGGCAGAACGAGTGGGAAGAGCACGATGACCCCGATGACCCAGGTGAGCCGCGTGATGACGTGATCTTCGAGGTAGACCCACGAGTAGGTCTGCACGGAGATGACGAAGCAGACCAGGATCTCGTAGGCGAGACCCAGGCCGAGCAGGGTCGACGCCTTGACCGAAGATCGTCTCGCGATCCACCACAGTACGAACGAGAGCACCGCCACGGCAAAGCTGGCCCCGTCGAATCTCAGGTGGACGGCGAGGTCCTCCGGGAGGCCCTTCCCGGCGGTCAAGCCCGTGATCAGGACGATGAGATAGCTGACCGGGTCGAAGGCGAAGGCGATCAGGAGAACGAGGGCGAGCACCCGCACACGACCCCGAACCTGATCGAGCAGGTGCGGGGGGAGGAGAGTCGATCCGCCGGACGGCGCCCGTTTTGCTTGGGGATGGAGGAGCGTCGTGTTTCCGGACATCCTGCTTCCCGTGCCAGGCAACGGCGGTTTCAGAGCCGGCCGCCGTTCCATCGTCGGTGCGGGTGGTTTCGCGTCCGTCGGGAAGGGCAGAGACCGCATCGGCCATGCAATTCGGCCGGAAGATAAGCGTGGGCCGATCCTCGGGCAAACTGAAACGTCCGATCGTCACGGACGGAACCGCGGGACGTCCCCCGGACTCCCATCGAAGCAGGGAGCGCCCGCACCTGCTATACTGACCGGCCAAAACGCCGTCCATCCCAGAACGTCAGAGGATCCACGAGGAGTGCGTATGCGGGTCAAGGAGAGAGTCGAAGCCCTCCAGGGCGAAATGAAGAAGCGCGGAGTCCAGGCGTACCTCGTTCCCACGTCCGATCCCCATCAGAGCGAGTACGTCCCGACCTGTTGGCAGCGCCGCCCCTGGATCAGCGGCTTCACCGGTTCGGCGGGTGACGTGTTGGTCACTGCCGACGGGGCCGGGCTCTGGACCGATGGACGATACTTCCTTCAGGCCGAGGACGAGCTGCGCGGATCCGGGATTCGTCTCTTCCGCATGGGACAGCCTGGCGTGCCCACCCTGCAGGCGTACCTGGCGAAGCACCTCGGGAAGGGTGATGCGCTGGGCGTCGATCCCCGCACCATCTCGATCCGGCGGGCCAAGGAGCTGGAGAAGAGCCTCGCCAAGCACAAGGCGGTGCTCCGCCATCTCGACGAGAACCTCGTCGACGCAGTGTGGGCGGATCGCCCGGGTCTGCCGCTGGGGCCGATGCAGGCTCTGCCGGTGAAGTTCACCGGGGAGTCGACGGCGGCCAAGCTCAAGCGCGTCCGGAAGGAGATGAAGGAGCGGAACGTCGACGCCCACGTGCTGAGCGCGTTGGACGCGGTCGCCTGGCTCTTCAACATTCGGGGGCGTGACGTCATCTACAACCCGGTGTCGATCGCCTACGCGATCGTGACCGCCGCCGAGGCGTATCTCTTCGTCGAGTCCGAAAAGGTGGACGCCGGCGTCAAGAAGGCGCTGGGTTCGAAAGTCACCCTGCGGCCCTACGACGGGTTTGCCGACGCGTTGCGCCGCTTGGGCGAGGACAAGGCACGGGTCTGGGTGGAGGATTCTTCGGCCACCGCGTGGATCGCGCAGACACTGGACGGCGCCGACCTGGTGACCGAGATCAGCCCGGTCACCCTCATGAAGTCGAAGAAGAACGACGTCGAAGTCGAGGGCATGCGCAGCGCACACGTCCGTGACGGTGCGGCCGTCGCGCGCTTCCTGTGTTGGTTGGACGAAGCCGTCCGCAAGGAATCGCTGACGGAGATCTCGGCGGCGATGAAGCTGGAAGAGTTCCGCCGCGAGGGCGAACACTTCCAGGGGCTCAGCTTCCGCACCATCAGCGGGTACGGCCCGCATGGCGCGATCATCCACTACTCGGTGACTCCGCAGACCGACGTGCCGGTGCGTCCGGACGGGATCTATCTCCTGGACTCCGGCGGACAGTACTTGGATGGAACCACCGACATCACCCGGACGGTCCTCTTGGGGAAGAAGGCCACCGCCGAGCAGAAGGATCGCTTCACCCGTGTGCTCAAGGGGCACATCGCGCTCGCCCGGGCGCGTTTCCCACACGGTGTCGGGGGCGGTCGACTGGACGTGCTCGCACGGACGGCACTGTGGGAGGTCGGGCTCGACTACAACCACGGCACGGGCCACGGCGTCGGATCGTTCCTCAACGTGCACGAGGGACCGCGGTCGATCGGCCAGGCGCGCGACACCGGGCTGCCGATCGAGCCGGGCAACATCTTCAGCAACGAGCCGGGCTACTACAAGGCCGGGGAGTACGGGATTCGCATCGAGAACCTCGTGCTGACGCGCGAGAATGGCGTGGTCGGTGAGAACGGTCGTCCCTATCTGGAGTTCGAGACGTTGACGATGTGTCCCATCGACAACCGTCTGCTGGACGTCAAGCTCCTCAAGCCGGAAGAGCGCAAGTGGCTCAACGACTATCACAAGGACGTGGGCAAGAAGCTCGCTCCCTTCATGGATGCGAAGGAGCGGGCCTGGCTGAAGAAGGCCTGCGCTCCCGTCTGATTCCGAGGAACGGGACGTGATTCAGGGACGACGTGTCGCCGGTGTCCCGAACCGGCTCTTCCTGCTTGCTGCGGCGAGCCTGTTGGCCGTGGCCGGCGTCGGGGCGAGTGGTTGCTCCGGAGAGCGGAACGCGACTCCGGGAGCGGGCGCCTCCGCGTCCGGTTCTGCCGAATCGAGTCCATCGTCGGCGGACGCATCCAGGGGCGGGGCCGCCGGCACTTCCGTACCCGCCCGTTCCGATCATGCGCCGGGCACGGTCGCGTCCGGCGCCGATGCTTCGCTCAGCATCGTGACCTACCGCGTTCGCACGATGGGAACGATGGGGGACATCAAGGTCGCGGTCGCTGACTCGGCGGCGGGGTGGAGCTTCGCCCACGCCGGCAAGCGGGCTTGGGATCGCGTCGATTCCCTGATGAGCAACTGGACCGAGACGAGCGAGGTCGCACGGATCAATCGCGACGGCGCCGCCGGTGTCATCGTCCAGCCGGAGGTGGCGCAGGTCATCGATCGCGCCTTGTCCATCGGGCGGGAGAGCGGAGGTGCGTTCGATATCACCGTCGAGCCCCTGGTTCGCCTCTGGGGCTTCCTCGCCGGGACGCCCCACGTTCCGTCCAACGAGCAGATCGAGGCGATGCGGCAGCGGGTCGGGCTCGCGCAGGTGGATTTCACTCCCTCGACCCGCGGACTGCGCTTCGCGGGGCCAGGCGTCCATATCGACTTGGGAGGCATTGCCAAGGGATACGGAGTCGACGCGGCGGTTCTCGACATGGCCGCGGCGGGTGCCCGGATCATGATGATCGATCTGTCCGGCAACATCCGAACCGTGGGACTGCCCCCCGGCAGGGATCACTGGACGATCGGAGTCCGGGATCCCAAGAAACGCTGGCCGTACTTCGCGCAGCTCGACGTGGACGAG
>JAGQHR010000492.1 GCA_020431745.1 Candidatus Eiseniibacteriota bacterium | reverse complement strand
CCACCTCTTTCTTGAGCGTACCGGTGCCCTTCCCGTGGATGATCCGCACCAACGTGCGGCCGCTCATCGTCGCGCGATCGAGATACCGCTCGAGGCTCTCCATCGCCTCCTCCACCCGGTGTCCGCGCAGATCGATCTCCGGAGAGACCGGCTCCGTCGGAGCGTCGGGCAACTGGACCCGCACCGGCGTCGGACTCGTGCGGGCACGATCGGCCGGAACCGTCTCCAGCGCTCCCAGCGCGACTTCGAGATGTCTCCCGCGCCACTCCACCCGAACCTTGTTCGAATCCGGGCGCACCCGCTCGACTCGCACCACGGCGCCTAGATCGGCGATCCAGGCTTCGACGCCTTCTTTGACCTGCTCCGGTTGCAGACGGCTCGTTCCCAGCCGCTGGCGCCGCGCTCCCCGCGCATGCGCGTTGCCACGCGCCGCTTGCAGATCGCGTTCCGCCCGGCGTGCTGTCCGCACCGCGTCTTCGCCCCGCTGCGTCGTCAGCTCCTGCTCGAGCCGCTCCCGGAGCTCGCGAATCTCGTGCTGCGCCCGGGCGAGCGCGCTCTCGATCGCGTCCTCGCGGGCGCGCCGCAGCGCCTCGATGCGATCCTTGAGGCGGGCGGCCTGCCGGTCCTTGCGGTCGACCGCACCCGACAGCACGCGCCGTTCTTCGTCCAAGGCCCGCCGCGCCTGCTCCAGCGCGCGCCGCTCGACGTCCACCCTCTCGAAAATACGATCCATCTCGACGAGCTGGCTCGACCGGAACTCCTGCGCCCGTTCCAACAACCCCGAGCCGGGAAGGACCCGGCGCGCGATGTCGAATGCGCGGGAACGGCCCGGCTCGCCGATCTCCAGCCGGTAGCGCGGCTCGAGGGAAACGGCGTCGAACTCCATCGCGGCGTTCTGCATCTCGGCCCGTTCCTGCACGAACAGCTTGAGCGAGGTCAGGTGCGTGGTGGCCACGGTGAGCGCTCCCCGCCGTCCCATCTCGTCGAGGAGGGCCGTCGCGAGCGCCGCTCCCTCTTCCGGGTCCGTCGCCCCGCCCAGCTCGTCCATGAGCACCAGCGAATCGCGGGTCGCCCGGTCCCACATCGCCCCGACGTTCTTCAGATGCCCGGCGAAGGTCGAAAGATCGTCTTCGATCGACTGTTCATCCCCCAGATCGACGAAAACCTCGTCGACGAGCGGCAGCTCGGTCCCCGGGGCCGCCGGCACGTGGAGCCCCGCACGCGCCATCAGGACGAGGAGTCCGACGGTCTTGAGGGCGACCGTCTTTCCTCCCATGTTGGGGCCGGAAACGAGCAGTACCGGCCGATCCGCCTCGATGACGAGATCCAGCGGAACGACCCGCGCGCCCCCGCGCATCTCCGCATCCGCGAGGAGCGGATGGCGTCCCTGAACGACCCGCAGGGTCCGCTCGGTCAACTCGGGCGCTTCGGCACGCAGGGTGAGCGCCAGCTTCGCCCCGGCGCGGACCGCGTCACACGCACCGACCGCCTCGTAGGCTCGCTCCAGCGCGGAACCGCGGTCACGCAATGCCTGCGTCAGCTCCGCGAGCACGCGCACCTCGACCAGACGCGCTTCTTCCCGCCGATCCGCGACGCGATTGTTCGCCTCCAGCGCATCCAACGGTTCGATCAACACGGAGTGACCGGTCTGGGAACGGCCGTGGAGCAGACCCGGAAACGACTCCCGGTGCTGCGCCCGAACCGAGACCACGTAGCGACCGTCGCGCACCGTCACGAACGCGTCCTCCCGCGACGACGCCGGAAGGCGGTTCAACATCCCGTCGAGCAGTCCGGATACATCCTGTTGGGCGTCGACCAGCGCCTGGCGAGCTCGGGCGAGCGCAGGACTCGCTTCGGAGCGAACCTCGCCCGTGCCGGACAACGAACGCTCGAGCCGGCGGGTCAGCTCGGAAAAGTCCTCGAGCGGCGCGAGCATCTCGCGCAGGAGCGGACGGCGCTCGGCATCCTCGGCACGCAGCAGCCGGCGCAGACGCCCCAGCTGCTGCAGGAGCGGGAGGAACAGCACCAGATCCGCCCCGGCAAGGGCTCCTTCGCTGCGGGTGAGACGCCGGAAGAGGGGCGACAGATCCTCGATGGGATCCGGACTGGGTGCCTCCCCGGTAAGCTCGAGGGCCTTCCACTCGGAAATCCGGTCGAGCGAGAGGCGTACCTCATCCGCCGGAAGCGAGGGGTGAAGAGCCTCGATCCGTTCTCTACCCAAGGACGAAAAGGTCCACCGGAGCAACATCCGGCGGACCTTCTCGAATTCCAGGACCGTGAGCGTGTGCGGATTCACCCGGTGGCGATTCCTCCGTCGCGGTCTGCGGGCCGTCAGGCCCAGCGGGGATCAGTCCCGACTGCGCTGGGCTGCGAGCATCTTGCGACGAGCCGCGTTCGCCTTGCGCTTGCGCCGCTCGCTCGGTTTCTCGAAGTACTGGTGCTTCCGTACGTCAGCGAGGATCCCCGCCTTCTCGCACTTTTTCTTGAAGCGCTTGAGGGCGTTCTCGAAAGACTCCCCCTCCTTGACTTTCACGCCAAGCAATCTCATCCCTCCTCGCCATACGAAAATCGAAACGTCGGGAGATCGACCCGCCCGATGAGCGCTCCCGGAGACCACCAAGGTCGGACTGCGCAGAGTATCACCCGGTTCGACCGAACGTCAACTCTGGTTCTATCGTCTGGCGGGAAGGGATTCCGTACCCGACTCGGTGCCGCGATCGGTGTCGCGGGTCCACTGCGGAGTCGCCGGCCCGGGGATTCGGGCGATCACAGGCACGTCGACACCACCCCGGCAACACGAACGCATTTGGTCACGTGCGGTGGAGACGACGGCCCAAAAAAGACGTCGCGGGAGAATGCCGCCGCACTCTCCCGCCCATCTTCCAAATCGCCTTTTGGGCGAGGGCCCCAACCCCTGCAGTGCCGGAGCCCGAGTGGCCTCTACGCTGTGGGTATCTGGAGTTGCCTCCGAGGATCCGGTAGTGAAGGATCCATACCAAAGTGGAAACGGAATCCCGATTCCTGGCCATAACCGGACATCTGCAAGGACGACAAGGAATTGTTGGCTCGAACTCTCGGCGAATCGGACTCGCCCCCGGGGTCCACCCACCCCGCACCACTCGAATTGCTGAATCCCGGGCCCTCCGTGTCTCAGGATTCTGACGCATCGCGGTGCTCCGGGACGCCCCGAACCCGTCGGGCGACCCGACGGGCACCCGGATCCGCACTGCTCGGACTGCTCGGGATGACTCTGGTCGGGATCGTCGCCCCGACACGCGCGACCGCCCAGACCGCGAGCGAGCCTGCAGCGGCGGAGCCCGCGTCCTACCCAACGGAACGAATCGCTCCTCCCGCTCGGCAGATCTACCCGATCATCGGGGCGCGTTGGTTTCTCCCCACCGATACGGCGATTCGTGATCTCTACGGGAGCGGTCCCGGATTGGGCATCGGAGTGGGCGTGCACGTGCGGCGTCGGCTCGCGATCGAGGCACAGCTCGAGTGGTATCGGAGCACCGCCCATCCTATCGGTCCCGCGTTCGTGAATGGATCGGAGAGCACCCTCACATTGCTGCCCGTGTCGACGATGCTCCGCTATCGCTTCAGCGAAGGGCCCGCCGCGGTGCTCTTTTCGATCGGACCGGCGCTTCTCTTTCAGCTCGAGTCGTTCGACTATCGGCTGCTCGGCGAGA
>JAGQHR010000491.1 GCA_020431745.1 Candidatus Eiseniibacteriota bacterium | reverse complement strand
CCGTAGAGGAGGCCGGTCGCATCGAGCTGCCAGTGGGGATCGGCCGGTTCGGCGTGGGAGGTGGTGGCTTGTCCCAGGAGCAGACAGGTGGCGGCGCCCAGCCGCGTGCGCAGGCCCGAGGGACCTAGTTGCATCCGCATCCCCCTCCTCCGGCATCCTGTCCACCGGTCGACCCTTCGGTGCTGAAGTAGATGTGGTCGTCGATCGCGCCCATCATCGGGTCGGGATCGAAGCTCATCTCGGGTTCGGAGAGGAGATCGCGATCCCAGGGGCGGACCTGCATGGATGCGCATCCTCCGAGGAAGGAGACGGCGGATGCGAGCAGGGCCGTGGAGAGAAGCAGTTTCCCGAACGTCGATCTGATCTGGCGGTGCATGGAGGGCTCCTGCGAGGAGCGGTCGTCATTGCCGCCCCTACCCCGACAGGTCGCGTAAACTCCGCCGCCGGGTCGGGGGTTCCCGTAGCCGAAAGAAGAGACACGAAGTCTCAGGCCCGAAGCGCGGGGGGAGCGCCGGGCAAAGCGGATTGCACGCTCCGGGCATTCCATGACGCACGTGCCGGATGCGTGTTTCCGTCTTCGGAGCGCTCGTGGTGCGAGCAAACTATTCGGTAGTCGGTTTGGCCTCCGGACGAAGCAGGCCGATCGGACAGCTCACCCCCGTACCACCCAGGCCGCAGTATCCGTCCGGATTCTTCGAGAGATACTGCTGGTGGTAGTCCTCCGCGTGGTAGAACGGTCCCGCCGGTCGGATCTCGGTCGTGATCACGCCCAGCCCCGCATCGTGGAGTCGCTCTTGAAACGTCTCCCTCGAAGCGACCGCGGGGCTTTCCTGAGTCTCGTCCGTCCAATAGATCGCGGATCGATACTGGGTTCCGTGGTCGTTGCCCTGTCGCATCCCCTGGGTGGGATCGTGGCTCTCCCAGAAAATGCGTAGCATCGCGGCGAGTGAAGTCACGGAGGGATCGAAGACCACTCGCACGACCTCGGCGTGACCGGTGAGGCCGGAGCACACCTCTTCGTAGGTGGGATTGGGAGTGAAGCCTCCGGCGTATCCGACCTGGGTCGAATGGACGCCGGGTGAGGTCCAGTACTGCTTTTCGGCGCCCCAGAAGCAGCCCATTCCGACGATCAGGACCTCCATGCCCTCGAACGGCGGTTGGGTCCGGGTTCCGAGCACGTGATGAACGGGAGAGATCTGGATCGCCGTCGACCGTCCGCGCAGCGCGTCGGTCTCCTGGACCATCTCGGTCTTTCGCAGTTGCCAAGTCATTGCGGCCTCCGTTCGGATGGGTGGAGTTCCCATACGGGATGGCCCGATTGTGCCCGATCGGGCTGCGGGTGTCATGTGCCCGTCGGTACCGCGTTCGATCCTTCGATGCTAGACTGCCGCCGCTGATCGCCGGGTCGGTCCGACCCGCGGCGCAAGGGAGCTCGCATGGTCGCATCCCCCGGAGAACCGTCCCCGGATCGGGCCGCCGCGAAGGGAGCGGAGCACGCCCGGCGGACCACCAAGGCTCTGCTGGCAGATCCGGAAAAGCGGGTCCTGACCTGGATCGCGGCCCGTCTGCCCCGCTGGGTGCTTCCCGACCACCTCTCGCTCCTCGCTCTCGTGGGTGCGGCCATGATCGCCGCCTGTTACATGCTGTCGAACATCCGCGCGGGATGGCTCTGGGGAGCGAACTTCGGGCTCTTCGTCCATTGGTTGGGCGACAGCCTGGACGGGACCCTGGCCCGTCACCGGAAGATCGAACGACCGAAGTACGGGTTCTACGTCGACCATCTGGCGGATGCGTTGGCGACGGTGGCGATCGGTGTGGGCTTGGGTGTGTCCCCGTTCATGCTGCTCTCGGTCGGCTTCGGGATCGTGATCGGATATCTGGTGCTGTCCATCAACGTGTATCTCGAGACGATCGTGCGTGGCCAGTTCCGCTTCGGCTACGGGGTGATCGGGCCGACGGAGGCCAGGATCCTCCTGATCCTGCTCAACACGATCGCTGTCTTCACGCCGCCGTTGGACTTCTCGGTGACCTTCTTCGGTCGCACCGTCGGCCTGACTTTCTTCGACGTCCTCGGCACCCTGGGAGCGCTGGGGATGATCCTGATGCTTGCGCGGAGGGCCATCCGCAACCTCCGCGAGCTCGCTCAGCTCGAACCGGCGAATCGCCGGCGCGAGTGATCAGTCCGTCGTCCGGCCCGGGACCAGGACGGCCGCGCCGCGCAGAGCCCCGGACCGGAGCCGCTCGAGGGCTTCGTCAGCCTGCTCCAGCGGGAACGTCTCCACCTCGGTCCGCACGGGTATCGTCGCGATCTTCTCGAAGAAGTGTGTTCCGTCCCGCCGGGTGAGATTCGCGACCGATCGAACGGTGCGTTCTTCCCACAGAATCGCGTATGGAAACGCCGGGATCTCACTCATGTGGATCCCGGCACAAATGACGGATCCTCCCTTGCGGATCGCGCGCAGAGCCGTCGGCACGAGAGAGCCGACCGGCGCGAAGAGCAAGGCGGCATCGAGCGGCGACGGCGGAGTCGCGGTCGAATCGCCGGCCCAGGCCGCACCCAGCTCTTTTGCGAACTCCTGCCCGGCCCCGTCCCCCGGGCGAGTGAACGCGTAGACCTCGTGACCGTCGTGGATCGCGACCTGCGCGAGGATGTGGGCCGCCGCCCCGAATCCGTAGAGGCCGAGCCGAAGGGAAGGAGCTTCTCCGGCGCCGTCGAAGCCCCGCAGCGAATGCCGAGCCAGACGGTACGCGCGGTATCCGATGAGTCCGGCGCACAGCAACGGTGCCGCGTGCGTCGGATCCATGGTGTCGGGAACGGGGAAGCAATAGGCCGATTCCGCGATCGTGTACTCGGCGTATCCCCCGTCGCGATGGTAGCCGGTGAACACGGCGCGATCGCAGAGGTTCTCTTCGTCACGCCGACAGAACGCGCACGCTCCGCAGGTCCATCCGAGCCACGGGACCCCGACGCGATCACCCACCCGCAGCGCCGGACCCGTGTCGTCCGCGGGCTGCGATGCGTCGGGCATCGTCCGTTCGGAGACCGGTCCCACCGCGTCCACACGACCGACGATTTCGTGTCCGAGGACGATCGGGAGCCGGGCCTCGTCCAACTCTCCGTCGCGCACGTGGAGATCGGTGCGACACACGCCGCACGCTTCGATCCGGATCCGAACCTGATCCGGCCCCGGATCAGGCACACGCCGTTCGCGGAGAACGAGCGGGCTGCGGTAGCTCTCCAGCTGCAGGACACGGTGGGTTCGTTTCATGGGAGCCTTTGTCCGATCGCGCTGTTATCAGTGATGTTGTCATGACCCGGGCCTGGCTCGGGCCGCCGGGGCGACCCCGGAGATGGTGGCGCGTGCGATCGCACCAGGTCACTCGCCGGCGTCGATGTCATCAGCTATGATGTCATTCGTGAGCTACTCCGACACAGACATTCCCGGTCGTTTCGGCGACGAATCAAGCGAAGAAACCGGACCGCGTTCCGGTGGCGACGGGCGATCGGGGTCTGACCTCGCCGCAGGCCGCCCGCCGCAAAACCCGCTCGACGTCGACGGCTTCACCATCGGCGAGCTGGCTGCCCGGGCCGGGGTGACCTCCCGCACGATACACTACTACGTGTCCCAGGGCCTGCTGCCGGGACCCGGGAAGCAGGGACCGCGCACACGATACCCGCAGTCTTTTCTCGACCTGCT
>JAGQHR010000490.1 GCA_020431745.1 Candidatus Eiseniibacteriota bacterium | reverse complement strand
GCGATGCCCTCCAAGGTCATGACCCATTCCTTGCCTTCGATCTCGGTGCGAAGAGAGACCTCGCCCTGATTCTCGTGCCAGGCGCGGGCGAATCGGTGCAGAGCTTCGAATGCGATCGCCAGGTGTCGCGGATCGGCCTGGACCACCGCTGCCTCGGTCCCTGCTCCCCAGCTCGTCGCGATCTCCGACCGGCCGTTCGCCCAGGCAGGACGGCAAAGCTGGGAGATTGGCTGCGGCGGCAGCACGCCCGCGGAGGCGGACATCCGGAAGGAGAGGATGAGCAGGATGCGATCCAGGAGATACTGGATCTGCCCGCTCGCCTGGTCGATGATCTGGAGGAACTGCTGCGTATCCCCGGACTTCGCCAGGTCTCCGAGCACAGCGACGGCCCCGACGATTCGGGTGAGCGGAGTTCGAGTTTCGTGGGCCAGCACGGTCAGGAAGTCACTCTTGATCTGATCCGTTTCCTCCATGAAACGTAGGCTGCAGAACACTCGCACCTTGGCCAGCAGCTCCGAGCCATCGAAGGGCTTGATCACGTAGTCGTCGGCTCCCGCATCGTAGCCCTCGAGACGTTCGGTGAGGGAGGCCTTGGCAGAGACGAGAATGATCTTGATGAACCGGAGCGAAGGCTCGGCGCGCACCGCCCGGCAGACTTCGAGGCCGCTCATCCCCGGCATCATGATGTCGAGGAGGATCAAGTCGGGACGAAACGTCCGGGCGGCCTCGAGTGCGGCTTGGCCGTTGTCCACGGTCTGCAGGTCGCATTCCTCCTCGAGGATCTCGCGGAGAATCAGCAGATTCATCGCATCGTCATCGACCGCCAAGACCCGCTTGTGCATCATGATCGAAGCCTCATTGCTCTACGCGCATTGGCGCTCTGAGTGTTTCTCGTCGACATCGTCGGGATCCGAGGTGACTGCCCGCGCCGCTGCCTGATTCGCATCCGGGAGGTCCATCGGGAGCTCGATGACGAAGGCCGATCCCCGCGCGCGACCGGCTTCGGCGTGAATCCGTCCGCGGTGGGCGAGCACGATCTCGCGACTGATCGCGAGTCCCAATCCGGTGCCCCCTTTGCCGCTCGCCGTGCGGCGGGATTGCACGAAACTCTCGAAGATCGTATCGAGCTCATCCTCCGGGATGCCCATCCCTTCGTCTTCGATTCGGATCCAGACGGTAGAGAGGCGTCGGCCATAACGCACCGTGACCTTTCCGCCCGACTCGGAAAAGCGGATCGCGTTGGCGAGGATGTTGCGGAGGACCTGCATGATCCGGCGGCTGTCGAACGCAATTGGGGGCAGCTCGGCCTCCTGGAAGTCGATCTGAACGTCCTTCTCCGAAACCAACGAGGAGAACTCGTCGACGGAGCATCGGACCACGGTGGAAAGGTCCTGCCGCGTGAACTCGCAACCGGGTCCCCCGGCTTCCAGTTTGGCCAAGTCGAGCAGGTCATCGACAAGGGCGAGCAATCGCTCGCCGGCCGCGACCACGTTCCCGAAGTACTCGCGAATCTTCACCTCGGGCGCGTTGCCCAGCCTTTGCAGCCCGAAGTTTCCGAAGCTGAGGATGCCGTGGAGCGGTGTCCGGAGCTCATGCGAAACGTTCGCCAGGAACTGCCCTTTGAGGCGAGCGGCCCGCTCCGCCGTCTCCTTGGCGATCACGAGCTCCGCGGTCCGTTCCCGGACCCGTCGCTCCAATCCGTCGTGTGCATCTTGGAGCGCGCGATCCCGTTCTTCGATCTGGCCCAGCATTTCGTTGAATCCGTCCACGAGCACGCCCAGCTCGTCGTTGGTCGTTCGGACCGCGCGAACCCGGTAGTCGCGATTATGTGCGATGCGACGGGACACCTCTTCAAGCGCCAGGACGGGTCGGGTCAGGAGGCGCTGCAGTCGGTCGGAGAGGATGAGCGCGAGACCGCTGGCCACGGTCAGGACGAGTGCGATGAGCACCACGGTGCGACGAAGACGCGCCAAGAGCTGAGAAGAATCGGCGCGAATCGCCATGGTGCCGACGAGATCGCCGTCCAGGTGGATCGCGCGGACCACCAGGAGCTCACCGTCCACGACGTAGTGTCCCTCCTCCCACTGGTCGAGGACCAAGGGATCGTGCAAGGAGACGAAGGGCAAACCGGCTTCATCATAGATCGTGGCCGCGACGACCGACGGCTCCGCGCGAATCGCTCCCAGCGTTTGTGCCGCCGCGTCCCGATCCTCGAAGACCAGCGCGGCGCGACAGTTGTCCGCGAGCACGTCGGCCAGGATTTCAATCTGCTGCACCTGGAACCCGCGATAGGTGTGCCATGCGTAGAAGGCCAGGATGCTGCTCGTGAGGAGCAGGGCGACCGCAGTCGTCGCCATACTGATCGTGAGGATCTTCCGACCGATCGAGAAGTCTGCGAAGCTCCACTTCATGGCGAGACTCCCGCGGAGGAGTCATCGGAGGAGATGACCTCGGCCAAGCGCAGCAGCTCCGAGCTGACCTGGAGCCCGGCCTGGTGAGCGTGGGTCGTGTTGATCGCGAAACGGATCCGGCCGTCGTCCTCGGGGATGAAACCGATCATCCCCTCGCCGACCGCAAAGCCTCGATCGTCTCCGATCGTGAGGACCGGACGAGATCGGACCTCCTGTAGAGCATTGCGAACCAAGGGAGGGGGTGCTTCGTGGAAATAGACCATCTGACACTGGTCGATCTCCGTGACCGTCGAGACATGGACCAGAGCGATGGAGCGCCGGTGGAGCGATCGCTTCGACAACGCATCCGCGAAGGCTTGCCCGAACGGGTCGTTACCCACGATTCCGATGCGAAAGGGTGCTTCCGAGCCGGTCCAGGCCGAGTCCGGCCAGGTAATGAATTTCGCGAAGTTATAGAGGAACGCCGCTTTCAGGGCGTGCTCGTCGAGAGCTTCCCCGGCACGGACAGGAAGCGCCATCAGTGACGTGATCAGCGTGAGCACGATCGCTGCGAGCTTGCCGGGTGCCGGAACAGACACTAGACCCCTACCTTTGCGGGCGTCCGCCGCGGACGACGATCACGGGAGTCCACGAGATCAGAGACCGAGAGAGACTTCGAGCCGAACGCTTGGATCCACGGAAGTCGTCACCGTCGGAATCACGTCGGATTGGTACTCCCGGTGGTTCGGTGCAAAGAGATCCCGGATCGACAGAGAGGTCGCTACCGTGCCAGGCCACCGGCGAGATACTCGGACGTCCGCTGCCAAGTAGGCTGGGATCGAATACGAAGGTAGATTGTCGACGTATCTCAGAATGGTATCCAACGAGAGACCGCGTCCGGCTTCCCACGAGGTCCACGAGAATGCGGTGTGTGCAGGATTGGCCCCTCCCGTTTCCGTCAGGTCGGCGTTTTTGTTGTCCTGGTGCAACCAACTGTATCCCGTCGTGAAACGGAGGTCGCGCGAGGGCGACCAGGTCCATGACAACTCGACACCCTTCGTCGATCGCCGGCTGTCGTTCCCGATGTTCAGCGGGATCACCACCGCGGGACCGGTGCTGAACGTCAGGACCGACGGTTCCCCCTGGACGACGGCGAGGAGCGACTGATACTGGCTGGCGAATGCCGCCGCTTCGAAATGGCTATGGTCGGAGAGGTCGAACCGGTATCCGATCTCGTATGTTCGAACCTCTTCGGCCTCGACCGACGGATTGCCGGTGACCGCGACGACGGTGGGCGGCGCTCCCGGAGAGCGGGAG
>JAGQHR010000489.1 GCA_020431745.1 Candidatus Eiseniibacteriota bacterium | reverse complement strand
TCGCCGGCCGCTTCGATCTCGCCCGCCTGGCTCTGCTTGCCGCACCACCGCAGCATCGTCTCGCCCAGGTTGGTCCAGGAGCTCACGTCCTCGGGATAGAGCTCGACCGCAGACTTGTAGTGACGCGCCGCGTCCTCGAAGCGCTCCTCGCGCTGGTAGATCGAACCCAGGACCGAGTGGAAGTAGGAGTCCATCGGGTTGTAGGTGTTGAGACCCTCGAAGATCTTCCGCGCTTCTTCGATCTTCCCCGCCTCGAACAGGTCATAGCCCATGTCCGCGACCGCGTAGATGTCTTCCGCGCTCACGCCTTCCAGCTGAGCGAGCGTGATGTCACCGAGGAGGAAAGCCTTTACGGACTCTTCGATGTCGGCGACGGTGCAGGTGTCGTTCTCGTTGAGGATGTCGTTGCCGTTCTCGTCGAACACCCGCTCGATCTGCGTCTGGTTGCTCATCGTTCCTTCTCCTTTGAACCTTTCTGTTGGGCCTTGCTTCAAACCGTTTCGGGGTGTCCTCCCCGCACGCCAGACTTATCCGGGGCCAGGCCCGGCCAGTTGCTACCTAGGGTTGTTTTTTTCTCCGAACCGCCGAGGCGTCAGGGACCCGAACCGCCGGGGCGCCAAGGGCGCCGAACGCCGGGCGCCAGGGCGCCGAGCCGCCGGGGCGCCAGGGCGCCGAACGCCGGGCGTCAGGGAGCCGAACCGCCGGGGCGTCAGGCCACCGGGCTCCCGTCTGTCGATCACGTCGATTTCGTCGCCGTCCACCCCGACCCCGATCGGAACGTTTTGCAGGATTCAACCCCGGAAGCTATTGATGGAAAATATCTTAGGCGATGTGGTAGGCAAGGCGATCGGGGCGTCCCTGATTTGCCAGTTCGGTCGGTCTTCGATAGACTGCACCGGGTTCGCAACAGCCGTTGCGCGTCCCACGACCCACCGGTAGCCATTCAGAGGATCCCCGGATGTCCGATCAGAGCACCATCGCCCTGGCGATCGGCCGAAACCCGTCGATGACGGGGTCCGGGTTCTCGAACCTATCCCCGGAGATTCAGGGTCAGATGTACCGGCGTTTTGCCGGCCTCGGTCTGCTCTACTCGGGGGCCTGGGTCGCGAACTACATCTACTACCGGGCGACCCCCCGTCCCTTCGGGGACCCCGGCCGGGAGATCTTCTGGCACATCACGACCGCTCTCTCCGTGCTGCTGGGCCTGGCCGTCTACTTCCTATGTCGGAAGCGGCAGCTCCCGGCGCGCTACTTCTCGGATCTCGCGGTCGTTTTCGAGATCGTCGGCGGATTGGGCATCATGGCCGGCTATGTGGGATGGGAGCACCACGGCGCGCTCTTTCTGCAGAAGCTGTCCGAGGTGCTCGGCATCGGAAGCGATCAGATCCTCGCGCAGCTCGTCGAACCCCTCAATCGTGCGGGACTCCGACTCCTCTATGCGGACGGGATCTCGTGGGTCACCGTCTGGATCCTGGTGTTCCCGCTGGTCATTCCGATGCCCTGGCGACGCACGGCGGTCGCGACGCTGGCCACCGCCGCGACTGCGCCCGGGATCATGACCGCATCCTTGATCGTGAACGGAACTCCCGAGACCGTGCGCTCGTGGATTCTCCCGTACATGATGGAAGTGACGGTGCCGACCCTCATCTGTGCCGGGATCGCGATCTACGGATCGCGTGTGGTCTATCGGCTGACGCGCGATCTTTCCCACGCCCGGCAGATGGGAAGCTATCTGCTGGAGGAGCGGATCGGCGAGGGGGGCATGGGAGAGGTCTGGCGCGCGAAGCATCGGCTGCTCGTGCGCCCGGCGGCGATCAAGCTGATCCGTGCCGAAGCTCTCGGGCAGGAAGGCGCGTCCGCGCAAGATGCACTGCGACGGTTCGAGCGCGAGGCTCAGGCTACGGCGATGCTCTCGTCGCCCCACTCGATCGCGCTCTACGACTTCGGGACCACCGACGAGGGTGCGTTCTACTACGTGATGGAGCTGCTCCGCGGAGTGGATCTCAAGAGCTTGATCGAGCGGTTCGGGCCTGTGCCGCCCGAGCGTGCCGTGCACATCCTGCGGCAGGCGTGTCATTCCTTGGATGATGCGCACCGCACCGGTCTCATCCATCGGGACATCAAGCCCGGCAACATTTTCGTGTGCCACTACGGCAACGAGTTCGACTTCGTCAAGGTACTCGACTTCGGACTGGTCAAGCGGGCGAGCGACACCGATGTTGGTGCCTCGCAGCTCACCACCGCGGGTCTCGCGTGTGGCACGCCCGGATTCATGGCCCCCGAGATGGCATACGGAAGCGAGTCGATCGATGCCCGAGCCGATCTCTACGGGCTCGGCTGTGTTGGTTATTGGTTGCTCACCGGTCAACTCGTCTTCGACGGGGGCAGTCCGATGGAGATCCTGGTCAAGCACGCGAAGGACGCACCCATTCCTCCGTCGGTGCGTTCGGAGCTGGACATTCCGGCCGATCTCGAGCGGGTGATCCTCGATTGCCTCGAGAAGGAACCTGCGAAGCGTCCGTCCAGTGCGCGGGAGCTCGCGCGGCGTCTGGCCGCGTGCGAGCCCAGCGGTCCAGGCTGGACCGACGAGCGTTCCTCAGAATGGTGGCAGCGGCACCTGCCGACTCTGACCGCCGACCCTCGCTTGCCGGCTGCCGGCGGCACGGACGAAACGGAGATGGTCGCCACCGTGCGGTGAGGTGAGCAGCGCCGCGGTTCGTCGCGATCCACTCCCGCTGCGGGACTGGCCGGCGGACCGGGATCCACTCCCGCTCCGGGACTGGCCGGCGGTGCAGGCGCCACTCCCGCTCCGGGACCGACGGTGGTGCGGGTGGTGGAGCATGTCGAGGGGGAGCCGGGGTACCTCACGGAGCTGGTCGACCTCTACCGCGAGATGGAGTCGCGGCTGGATCCGATGGCGCGGGAGTTCCTGGAAGAGTGGCCGCAGCTGGTGCAGCGCTATCGGGCGGACAAGTATCAGTTCCAG
Source organism: Candidatus Eiseniibacteriota bacterium (assembly GCA_020431745.1). GTDB lineage: Bacteria > Eisenbacteria > RBG-16-71-46 > CAIMUX01 > CAIMUX01 > JAGQHR01. Next base: position 729 of record JAGQHR010000489.1, on the reverse strand, counting down.
GTGCGTGACCGCGTGCTGGAGCAGGACCTCTCGACGGAAAGCCTGTCGCACACGCGCATCCCCCGCGTCTCGCTGCCACGCCTGCAGAGCTGGGGAGATCTGCTGCGGTGGCGCCTCACGGAAAACCTCCCCGGGATGTATCCGTTCACGGCGGGCGTCTTCCCGCTCAAGCGGCAGAACGAAGACCCCACGCGGATGTTCGCGGGCGAAGGCGGACCGGAGCGCACCAACAAGCGCTTCCACTTCGTTTCGCGAGGACTGCCGGCGAAGCGACTCTCGACGGCCTTCGACTCGGTCACCCTCTACGGAGAAGACCCGGCGGAACGCCCGGACATCTACGGCAAGGTGGGCAACTCGGGCGTCAGCATCTGTACTGTCGACGATGCGAAGAAGCTGTACTCGGGATTCGATCTCGCAAGCCCCTCGACCAGCGTGAGCATGACGATCAACGGACCGGCTCCGATGATCCTCGCCTTCTTCATGAACGCCGCCATCGACCAGCAGTGCGAGAAACACATCCATGCCGAAGGTCGGGACGCGGAAGTCGAAGCGAAGATCGACGCGATCTACCGCGAGAAGGGTCTGCCGCGTCCGCGCTATCAGGGAGAGCTGCCGGAGGGGAACGACGGTCTCGGCCTCTTCCTCCTGGGCGTGAGCGGCGATCAGGTGCTGCCCGCCGAAACCTATGCCCGGATCCACGCGGACACGCTCTCCAAGGTCCGCGGCACG
>JAGQHR010000488.1 GCA_020431745.1 Candidatus Eiseniibacteriota bacterium | reverse complement strand
ATCCCGGGTCGGCCTCGCGAGGTGTCGATCGCCGGCACCGACCGGGGCGGGCGCCCTCAAGGGGTCGTTAGTCCCAGTGCGTGTGGAACGTCCCCTCCCGATCCGTCCGCTGATAAGTATGCGCCCCGAAGAGGTCCCGCTGGGCCTGGATCAGATTGGCCGGCCCCTGGTCGCGACGGAGCGTGTCGAAGTAGGCGAGGGAGGCCGCCATTCCGGGGGTCGGCACCCCCAGGGCGACCCCGCGCTCCACCACCCGCCTCCAGGCAGCCGCCCGACTCGCCAGGTCTTCCCTGAAATCCTTGTCCAACAGAAGGTTCGCCAGCTTGCCGTCTTCCCGGTAGGCATGGTGGATCCGGACCAGGAAGGCCGCACGGATGATGCACCCTCCCTTCCAGATGCGGGCCAGCTCATCCAGGCGGACGCCGTAGGCGAACTCGGCGCTCGCCTGCTGCAGGAGGTCGAATCCCTGGGCGTAGGAACAGATCTTGGACGCATAGAGCGCCGCGCGGACGTCGGCGATGGCCTGATCCACGTCCCCGCGGAAGGCAGAGTCCGGTCCCTCGTAGAGGCCGGACAGCTTGGCGCGGAGCGGCTTCATGGAGGACAGCACCCGACCGTCGACCGCCGCGGTGATCGTGGGGATGGGAACTCCCAGCTCGAGCGCCGTGATCGTGGTCCACTTCCCCGTCCCCTTCTGTCCGGCGGCATCGAGGATGCGATCGAGGAGGATTCCCTCAGCGCCCTGGTCGTCGGGGAAGGCCACGATGCGGGCCGTGATCTCGATGAGGAAGGACTGCAGCTCGCCACGGTTCCATTCTTCGAAGATCGAGCGAATCCGGTCGGGAGTGAGCCCGAAGGCGTGGCGCAGCAGATCGTACGCTTCCGCGATCAGCTGCATGTCCCCGTACTCGATCCCGTTGTGCACCATTTTGACGAAGTGACCGGCGGACCCCTTTCCGCAATAGGTCACGCAGGGGCCGCTGTCCACCTGGGCCGCGATCTTCTCGAGGACGGGACGCAGACGCTCGTACATCCGCGGATCGCCGCCCGGCATCAGGCTCGGTCCGTGGAGCGCCCCCTCTTCGCCGCCGCTCACGCCCATTCCGACGAAGTGCACCCCACGCTTGGCGAGCCGTTCGATCCGGCGATCGGTGTCCGGATAGTGGGAGTTGCCGCCGTCGATGACGATGTCCCCTTCGTCGAGGTGCGGCTCGAGCTGCTCGATCACCGAATCGACCGGTGCGCCGGCCTTGATCATCATGAGGATCCGGCGCGGCCGTTCCGTGCGCTCGACCAGGGCGGGGATGGTCTCCGCACCCTGGAACGCATGACCGTCACCGAACTTCGCCAGAAACGACTCTCGCATCTCCGGTTCGTAGTTGTAGACGGCCACCGAGAATCCGTTGCGCTCGATGTTGCGTGCGAGATTCGATCCCATCACACCGAGCCCGACGATTCCCATATCGCTCTGCATGAGATCCTCCGTGCCTCTTGGCTTCGCTAGAACCAGAAGTAGATCAGGTAGACCGGTGCCACCAGCACCATCAGGGCCATCGTATAGCCGAGGATGTCACGGGCGCGGGTTCCCGTCACCGAAAGAAGCACCAGGGCCCAGAACGGCTGCAGCATGTTGGTCCAGGCGTCCCCGTACGCGAGCGCCATGACCGACCGTCCCACTCCCGCATGGATCTGTGGATCGAGAGCCCCGCGCACCACGATCTCCCCCTGCACCGCCCACTGGCCGCCGCCCGAGGGAACGAAGAGATTGACCAGGCCCGCCACCAGGAACGTCAGGCTGCGGTAGACGCCGTCCGCGGGAAGTCCCACCGACGCGAGTCGTAAGGAAACCGCGACCCCGGCGTCCGAGAGCAGTGCGACGAGGCCGCTCGCCTTCATCACGCCCAGGAGCGCGAAGTAGAAGGGAAACTGCAGGAGGATCCCACCGGCCTCCCCCGCGCCGGACTGGATCGCCCGCACATACGCGAGGGGAGAGCGATGGAGCGCGAGCCCCGCGAAGAGAAACACGAAGAGCACCGCGTTGAGATCGAAGCCGCGTCCCCCGCTGACCCAGCCGGGAACCAGGATCCATCCGGCGAGAAGGAAGGCTGGCACGAGCACCGCGAGCGTGACCCACCCAGAGCGGTTCCACCGCGCCGCGGGCGAGGAGCCTCCCTCCTCCGCGTCCGCACCTTCCGCCTCCATCGCGGCCGGCGGGATCGAAAGCGGCGCGTGCGCAGTCATCGCGGCCAGGATCAGCGGAATGACGGCCAGGAGAACCGCCGAGAGGACGAGGTTCCCGGGGGCCAGCACGGTCTGACTCAGGGGGACGGTGCCGATCAGGTCGCTCAGCGAGTGACTCGCCTGCGCGACGACGAGCGGCGCGGATCCGGAAAGCCCCCCGTGCCACACGAGAAACCCTGCGTAGGCCGAGGCGCAGATCAACGGATAGGGAATCGGAGTTCGCCGCCTCCGCGCCACGGAAGCGACTTCACGGGCGAGAAACGCGGCGCCCACCAGCCCCAATCCCCAATGCAGCCAGCTCAGGATGACGGACACCGCCGCGGTGAGAGCCACGGCCTGACGGGGGGTGGTCCAGAGGCCGGCCAGCCGGTCGAGCAGGCGTCGCGTCAGCGGGGCGCCGGCAACCGCGTATCCGGTAACGAGGATGAGCGCCATCTGAAACCCGAAGGCGAGCAACCCGGATGTCCAGAAACCGTCGTACCAGGCAGCGAGCACGCCTTTTACGGGTGAAGAGTCCTGGCCCCGCCAGACGATCATTCCCACGATCAGGACGAGTACATTCAGGAGAATCGCAAAGACGAAGGGATGAGGCACCCAACGCTGGGCCCAGCGGGCGCAGGCGGCGCCGAATCGGCCGATCAACAGAAGCCTCCGGTTGAGCTGGGGAAATGTCCGGAGGAGGAAGCCCGGTGCAGTCGCAAGGATGAGTGAATTGCAGGAAGACGTCGAGAGGCACCTCCCCCGGATATCCATCGTGCCGGAGGACCGGGACGCGACGCAAGACGCCAGAATGCCGGGCTCGCCATCATCGCAACAAATCCAAGAACGTTTCGTGAATATCTACATGGCGGAATTCGAACCCACATTTCGCAGCTTGTGCAGGGACCGCGCGAGTCGAGCCGAGCAACAACGTCGCCATTTCGCCCAGCATCAGCCGAAGCGCGAAGCCAGGAACCGTGAGGAACGCGGGACGGCCGAGACTACCTGCCAGGGCATGAGTGAACTCCCGATTGCGGACGATTCCCGGTGAGGCCGCGTTGAATGGTCCGGTCACGTCCGCTCTACATACGTGCAGCAGCAGGCGGATCAGGTCGTCCCGATGGATCCACGGCATCCAGTGCCGGCCCGACGCCAGCACTGTCCCTAGTCCCAGGGAAAACGGAAGCCGGAGCTTCGCCAGCATCCCTCCATCGGGACCGAGCACGAGCCCGGTGCGGACCACGACGGTCCGGATCCCCGCGGCCGACGCCCGGAGCGCCTCGGCCTCCCACACGCCCGCGACCTCGGATAGGAACCCGGTCCCCGGGCCGCTCGCTTCTGTCAGCACCTCGTCGCCCCGGTCCCCGTAGTAACCGACCGCGGAGCTCGAAACGAAGACCCGTGGACGATCCTGAGCGGCGACCATCCCTTCGACGAGGGCACGCGTTCCTTGGCGGCGGCTCTCCAGAATGCGTCGTTTGCGGCTATCGGTCCAAC
>JAGQHR010000048.1 GCA_020431745.1 Candidatus Eiseniibacteriota bacterium | reverse complement strand
GCCACACCGTCACCTCGGGAACGCCTCTCGGAAGGTATGCGTCCAGGGATTCCGTCGATGCCGGCAGCGGGAGCCGATCCAGACCCCAGATCACGACCCAGAGTAATCCCCAGAGCAATGCGGCCAGGGCAAAGTCCCGGATGATCTCGCGTGCGCTCTGCCAGCGTCCCCGGATGAGCGACCTCAGGGTCAGACCGCGGCGACGGATGCCGCGCCACACGAAGTACACGAGCAACCAGTTCATGAGCGTGGCAGAGAGGTAGAGCGGGATGACGTTCGGGTGGTTTGCGTCCAGAGCCGTCGTGGTGCGACCCGACTGGGCCGCCGAGCCGGCGAACACGATCAGAGCCACGATGCCGACGAACACGGCGGAGTGCTTCCGGCTCGCGACCGGCTCGGGTCGAACGGAGGATGGCACGGACTCGTTCGTCATCGGGTCTTTCCTTTCGTGCCCCGGGTGGTTTTGCGCCCAGGAGGTTGCTTGGCGGGCGGGACCAGAGACCGATCGAAGATCTGGAGCGCCTTCGTCGTCCGACGACGATCGCCCGTGCTCAGGAACTCCAGGAGGAGGCCATCGACGACCGCCGCACAGAGCGTGGCCAGGGCCCGTCGGTCCTTCGATGCCGGGAGGCTCCGCTCGATGAGATCGAGCCACTGCGACGACGATTCCTCGGCGTACTTCCCGTAGCGGTCCGGATCCTGGATCGCGAGGATCTGTACCTCGAAGAGCAGCCGCAGATATCCGGCGTTCTCCGGACGGATGGTCCAATCCCAGAAGGTCGGAAGGAGACGCTGGCCGGGTGCCCGGTCGTGGGTGGTGAGGAGACGGGCGAAGGAGTCCTGAAGCCGTGTCTGCACCTCGGACATGATCGCCGCGATCAAACCCTCTTTCGAGCCGAAGTGATAGACGAGGAGTCGCGCGCTCGTGCCGATCTCCGCGGCCAGCGGTCGGAGGGACAGGTCGGCCAGGCCGTGGGCGAGGAGGTAGTCGAGGCCGCCCCGGATCAGCTCGTCGCGTCGTTCACTCATGTAACAGACGTTACATGAAACGATCGTTACAGTCAACGGTTCGCCGCGGACCGGCAGGCCCATTCCAGGAGACGGGGGCCCGGCCCGGACCTGGCTCCGTGCCCAGGCCTGGCTTCGCCGACTCCAGCCCCTCGTGCCGGTCCTGGTCCTTTTTCTGAGTCTGGGCTTGGTTGTTTCTGTTCCGGGTCTGGCTCCGGGTCCGTGGAGTCATTCGCCCATGGCGATGAAGGTGAAGCCGCCGTCCATCGGAGTGTTCGTTTCGTTGCTCGATCCGACGGTCGTGAACGTCGTCTGACTCTGGATGACGTGTGCCTTGCGCGCCACCGCGATCGAGGACGCGACGAGCGTCGGGGCGGTCGCCCACGGGGTCGACCAATTGATGACGTATATCCCTGAGCCGGCCGTGTGGGAAACCGAGAAACCGGTGCCCGAACCGATCGTGCCGTTGGTGTTGACGGTTCCTCGCAGCATGTGGTCGTTTCGGTTGGACTTCGCCGCATAGTACTGCCCGGTGGACCCGAGCCGGATGTCGCCCCGGACGTCCAACTTTGCGTTCGGGGTGGTCGTGCCGATTCCGACGTTTCCGTTGCTCTTCGCGGTCAGAGCGGCTCCGAAAAGCGTGTAGAGATGGACGTCGCCGTTGTAGGAGGACAGGTAGATCGCGTTGTCGCCGGTGCTGCCATCCCCGACGTAACCGATCAGGGTTCCGCCGGCATCGGCGAAGGTGATGTAGGCGGTATTGGAGGCGCCGATCGCCGAGCCTTCGACGCGGACGCCCTCGCTGGATCCGGCGATATGGACCTTGGCCTGGGGAACGGTCGTCCCGATCCCCACCTTGCCGTCCGCGTCCACGATGACGGCGTTCTGCGGTGAGCCGTCTGCGGCATCGAGGGCAAAGGCCGACTGGGCGTGGAGCGCGACCGGAGTGGGCGTGATCGGCTGACGCGGGTTCAGCGGCACGAATCCGGTCGGGTCTCCGCAGCCGGTGCCCGAGTGTGCCCGCACGGAGATCTCCAGGTACCGGGTCGTGGGCGCCGCGAATTGTTGGCCGAAGTCGAGGGTGACCGTGAAGGTCCCGGCCGAGACGGGAATGCCGTCCGCACACGTGGACGAGCCGAGCTGGCTGCCGTCGGTCTGGGAATCGAACAATCGGAAGAGGAGATCGTACGGTCCCTGGGCGGGCGATCCATCCTGTTGGAGCTGGCCCTGATAGGTGAACGCGGTGCCCTGAGCGAACCCGGGTGCCGCGCTCAGGATCAGAAGCAGCGCGACACCGGCGGTTCGGGCGAGTCGGTGCAGAGGATTCGAGATCGGCGTCGGGCGTTTGGTCCTGGATCGCATAAGGGGTCGGTTCCTCTCACAGGGCGTTCGGGTGTCGGGCGAGCATGTGTTGCCGCGGGATCCCGATCGAGGGAGCCCGCACCAGTGACAACACTGGCGTCCGCGAAACCGCACGACGGCGCATGCATCTCCGGAAATGGTTGGACCGGAGGATCCGGGCGGCCGGAACTGACGCGACTCGACAACGGATGCCGGCCGGATTCGACTTGCGGACTGGCGAACTTACTTCAAGAGCAGCAGTCGTTGCTCCGCGCGGTGGGAACCGGCGCTGGCGTGGGCGAAGTAGACTCCGGCCGGGAGCGTACGGTCCGCGTCGTCGCGGCCATTCCACTCCAGCGCATGGTCGCCGGCCACCAATCGGCCCGACAGAAGGGTCCGGACGATGCGACCGGTCGGATCGTGGACCTCGACCGTGACCGGGCCGGATTCCGCCAGCACGAGTCGCAGGGTCGTGTGGCGTCCGAACGGATTCGGGTAGCCGGGCAGCAGCGCCAGAGGAGTGGACGCGCCCCCCATCTCGGAGCCGGCTTCCGGGGCGTCGGTCACGTCGGCGAGGACGGTCTGGAAGAACTCGACCATCTGGACCTGCTCCGCCGCGTCGTTCCAGCCGTGTCCCGCCCCGGGAACCAGAGTCAGCTCCGAGGGGACGCCGGCCGCGTCGAGGGCGACATCCAGCGATTCGCTCTCGCAGTGCGGAACGAGAGGGTCGGCCGTGCCGTGGAAGATCCGGAACGGCGGATCCGTCGGATCGACATAGGTGATCGGATTGGCCAGCGCGCACTCGTCGGGATGCTGCTGGATCGGGCCGCCGATCAGCAGAGACTCCGGGGAGTTGGCGGCATCATGATCGATCCCGCTGCCGCACATGTTCATGATCAGGAAGTCGGTGGGTCCGTACCAGTCGCACACGGCCTGTACCGTACTGCTCACGCCGGTGTGCGTTCCGAGCGAACCCTCGATGTCCATCTCCACGTCGCCGACGGTGTGGGTCGTCACCCCGCCGGAGGTGCCGAGGAGCGAGACCAGGTGTCCTCCCGAGGACGAGCCGGTCACACCGATGCGATCCGGATCGAGCCCGTAGATCGGCGCATTCGCTCTGAGAAACCGGATCGCCGCCTTGCAATCCTGAATCTGCGCGGGATAGATCGCGTCGCCGCTGGAGCGATGATTGATGCTCGCGACGGCGAAGCCGCCTCCCAGGAGTGACGTCAGGACGTGGCTGACAGCGCTCTTGCAGCTGTTGCACTGCCACGCGCTGCCGTAGATGAACACGATCAACGGATACGGCGGGGTTCCGGTGGACGGTTGGTAGATGTCGAGCCGATGTCCGACGATTCCATCGCCGACGTAGTCGAGGTTCGTCCAGTTCGTCGCGGAGGATGGCCGCGCGGCCGACAGGGACGCCGCGAGCACGAGCCCGGCGAGGACGACAGCGGAACGACGACGCATGGTGTGCTCCTGACGTTGGAAGGGTTCGTGCGACGCGGTCGATGGTAGCACACGACCGCGAGGCGCAGTGGCTTGCGTTCGCGCGTGCGTTCGCGGGCTTCCCGAACGAGGTCGGCCGGGTGCCGAGGACGCGCTCCGTCTCTACTTCGCGATTTCCCAGATGTGGCCCGACGGGTCCCGGAAGCTTGCGGTACGGGGACCCCACGGGCGATTCATCGGACCGTTCAAGAGATCGACTCCCGCCGCGGAGAGCTCGGCCACGACGGCGTCGACGTCCGCGACCTGCAGGGTGTACACCGCCCTGGCGCCCGCAGAGGCGGGAGCCATCCGCGCCGGTTCGATGAGCTCGGGGACAGCTCTCTCAATCAGGAGATTGATGATCGTCCCGCCGATCCGGAACACGACCGAGTCGTCGTCCTCGAAGATCGGCTCGGTCTGGAACGCGCGCCGGTAGAAGTCCTTTGTCTCGACGAGGTCCTGGGCGAAGAGCGTGATCGCCCCGTAGGTCGCGGTCCATCCCCGGGGCACGGAGTCCGGTGTCGTCATGAGGAGTCTCCCTGTTCTGGTTCGAGTCCGTGCGCTTCCGCTCCGGGCCGTTCGACGCCACGGTTCGGGGGACGCCCGGCTGGTCTGCACGCTTCGGGCGGTCAGACCGCTGTCCACGCCGCGTACGGCTTCCCTGGGTGTGACGGAAGCTAGCCGCTAGAATCATCGGAGAATGCTCCGAGAAAATGCCGAAAGAGACGAAGTCCTCGAGGCCGCCTGCTCCGGGGACGGGGAAGCGTTCGGGAGGCTGGCCGAGCCGTTCCGGCGGGAGCTGCAAGCTCACTGCTATCGGATGCTCGGATCCGTCCAGGATGCGGAGGACGCACTCCAGGACTCGCTCCTCCGGGCGTGGAAGGGGATCGGGGCGTTCGAGAGACGGAGCAGCGTCCGCACCTGGCTGTACGCGATCGCCACGCGACGGTGTCTCGATCTGGCGGTGAAGCGCCGACCCCGTCTGCTTCCGGCCGATCTGGGTCCGGCCAGTTCGCACGTGTTGATCGATGACCGGCCCGTCCGAGACATTCCGTGGCTCGAACCGTATCCCGAACCGGCGGACCTCGACGAGAATCCGGGGGCGAGACTCCAGCAGCGGGAAGCGAGCGAGCTGGCATTCGTGGCAGCGCTCCAGCACTTGACCGGAAACCAGCGGGCCGCGCTACTTCTCTTCGATGTGCTGGGGTTCTCGGCGGCTGAGATCGCGACGATGATGGATACCTCCGTGGCTTCCGTGAACAGCGCCCTGCAACGATCCCGGAGCACGTTGCAGGACCGCATCGGGCGTGGTGGTTCGGATCCGAGTGGGGATGGCGAGCAAGCCTTCGAGGTTGCCCGAGCTTTCGCGGATGCGCTCGAACGGCGCGATCCCTCGAAGATGATCGAGCTGCTCACGGACGACGTCACCTGGTCCATGCCGCCGCTTCCCGGCTGGTATCGCGGCCTGCCGTCGGTGGGGAACTTTGCCGCGCGTGTTCCGCTGGGTGCCTGCGGGGAGTGGCGGACTCGGATGACCCGGGCGAACGGCCATCCCGCCGTCGCGGCGTATCTCAAGAGCGCCCCTACCGACGGGTTCGACGCCTGGTCGATCAACGTGCTGACGCTCGCGGGCACCCGGATCCGGGACGTGACGTCTTTCATCGGGAGCGCTTACTTCGCCCGGTTCGGGTTGCCGCTGCACTTGTAGGCACGAAGTCGACGGCGGGGGATGCTTGATGCTGGACTCATCGAAAGCGCGATTGTCTGCAACACGGATGTTGTTGGCCACGGCTCTGGTCGTCGTGCTGGCGTCTTCCTTCGTGGAGACACTCGATGGAACCCTCATGTCTCGGTTCAACTCCAAGCAGCGGAGTTGTGCGCTTCACGAGGCGGTTTTCGTGTCGGAGATCGTTGCCGTCCTCGAGATCGTCGACCTCGATCGCGGGACCGCTTCCAGCCGAGTCGTGAAAGGCATCAAAGGACCGGTCTCGTCGGGCGACTCTCTTTCTTTCCTCCTGATCCGGCCCGCCGTCGTTGCACTCGGACCGAACCCTGCGGTGGGGGACACGGTCGTGGGTTTCCTGGCGAAATGTCGCGACGGTCTGCTCGTGGCGTATGGTGGCGGGATCCTGTGGGAACAGGTGACGGGTGACTCGGCCACGACCCGGAATCCTCCTGGCAGGGTACTACTCGCGGCGTACCTGGACTCGTTGGCTCAGTTTGCCGAGACGACCTTACCGGAGTGGGTCGCGCGAACCGCGGACCTCGCCATGATCGGAGAGGTGGATAGCGTCGCAACGACCAAGCTGCGTGGTGGCGGAGTGGTCGTCGACCATGTCGTCGTTTCGCCGGATACGGCCACGGCCGCGTGTCCGCCGACGCTGCGCGTTGATGTGGACCGGTACCCGGCCGCGTATCCGCTGTCGCAGCGCCCGCAGTTCGAGGTCGGGCAGCGGGTCCTGTTGCTTCTGGATGAAGAAGCCGGGGAGTACCGGCTGCACGAGGGCTACCTCGGATGCTGGAGGGTCGACGGGCCACGGGCCTGGATTCCCTGGCGCAGTGCCATATGCGGAGAATCCCAGCGGTTGGCCGAAAGGGACGCGACGACCTTGCTGACGCGATAGGGCGCGCGGGGGTGCGCCAGGGCGTGCCAGGGGAGTCCGCTCGCGCATCCGTGCCGCCACGCCTCTTGCTCTCGTGGGAGGCCCGGGCGCATCCTTGTCGGAACATGGATGCTCCGACGAAGATGTGGATCCGGGTTTCGTGAGCCCGGGCAAGCGGAAGTCGCGCCCGAAGGCGGAACGCCGGCTTGCCGCCCTCGGTGACGCGCTCTCCGCCCGCGAGCGCGTCGATTGGGACGACGAAGCCGCCAAGTCCCCCGCTCTCCACCGAACTCTGCAGCGCCTTCGCCAGCTCGAGTCGCTGCGCGATGCGCATCGCCGGATCGCGGATTCGTTTCCGGATGTTGGTCCGGCCGGCCTCTTCGATTGGGGGCCGTTGCGGGTGCTCGAGCGAATCGGTGAGGGCGGCTTCGGGGAGGTGTTCCGGGCGCTGGACATCCGTCTGCAGCGCGAGGTCGCGCTCAAGCTGCGCCGGGCGGGGACGGAGCTTTCCGGGGTCGGCTCACAGCGGTTCCTCGACGAGGCGCGAAGCTTGGCGCGGGTCCGACATTCGAACGTCCTCGTCGTTCACGGAGCGGACATCCACGACGGGCGAGCGGGGTTTTGGACCGACTTCATCGAAGGGCGCACTCTCGCGGCGCACCTCCAGGAAGACGGTCCGATGGATGCGGAAGCGACCGCACGGATCGGAGTCGCGCTCTGTCGGGCACTGACCGCGGTGCATACGGCAGGACTGATCCACGGGGATGTGAAACCCGCGAACGTCATGTGCGAAGCGAGCGGGCGGATCCTGCTCATGGACTTCGGGGCCGTGACCCGACGTCCACGCTCGGATGAGGAAGTGCGGACGGGACGGGCGGGGGAGGTCCTGTTCGGGACTCCGCTTTTCCTCGCCCCCGAGCTGCTGGTCGGCGGAGCTCCCACGCCGGAGAGCGATCTCTATTCGCTCGGTGTCGTCCTGTATCAGCAGCTGAGTGGCGAGCTGCCGGTTCGAGCGGACGAGTGGGCGGAGCTTCTGGAGCGTCATCGGACCGGCGACGTCGTGCCTCTGTCCGTTCGTCGACCGAACGCGCCGCGTGCCCTGGTCGACGTCATCGAGCGTGCGCTCTCGGCAGAATCGAAGCGATACGCGTCGGCCGCCGAGATGGAACGAGCTCTCCTTGCGGCGGTCCCCGCGGCGAGAAGCTCGGAGGAAGAGTCCCAGTCGCTGCGGGCTCTCGTCGCGGAGATCGGTCGTGTCCCCGAGGAAATGGGCCGGCAGATCGCGAGGGAGACCGCGAAGGCGCTCACCCGCGTGCACTCCGGAGGGGGCACGTCTTTGCCGCTTTCACTCGAGTCGGTCCGCATCGGAACCGACGGGCACGTCGAGATCACACGCTCGGTCGGGCCGTCGACGACGGCGCGAACAGGAGCCGCGCAGACGGCAGAGGTGCGAGCCGGGGAGGTGCGAGCGGGAGAGGCGCGAACGGGGGAGCCGTCTGAACGCTCGTCGCGCGCGGAGATGCAGGAGCTCGGAGGCTTGCTGAGCGACCTGATGGCGGGTTCCGCGGCGCGGGACGAGAGCGATGCTCTTCCCTCGAACCTGAGTCCTTTCTTTCGCCAGATCGTCGATCGACTCCTCGGTCGCGGTGCGGATCCGGCGATCGAGTCTGCCGCCGAGCTCCTGAGCCTCCTGACGGAAGGGGAGGAGGCTGGTTGGTGGCGCGCCCGTGTTCGTGCCGAGCAACGGAAGGCGAGCTCCTCCATCCGCCGGATCAGTATCCCCAGAGACACTCCCCTGCAGGGAAGGGACCGGGAAACGGGCGCGCTTCGGGATGCCTATGAACAAGCGAAAGCGGGCGCCGGCCGAGTCGTCCTGATCCTGGGTGAGGCGGGCATCGGCAAGACGCGCCTCGTCGCCGACTTCGTGGATCGACTTTGGGAAGACGGCGAGCGACCGCACTTCCTCTTCGGTTCCTACCCGCCGGGCGGAGGAGCCGGCGCCGCCGGAGCGCTCCTGGATGCCTATCGAGACCATGTGGGCGACGCAGACCCTGAGGAAGCCCTCCGGCAGCATTTGCGCGCGGCTCCGCTTCTCATCCCGGCCTTCGCGGCCCTTCTCCGCGGCGGCGGCGTCGATCCGAATCTCGACCCGTTGACCAAGGAATCCCTGCATACCGGGTTCGTCCACATCCTGCGATCACTCGCGGCGGAGCGCCCCACCATCCTCCTGGTGGATGACCTGCACTTCGGTCCCACCGAAGGACTAGGGGTGTTCAGCTCCCTGGCGCTGGCGGTTCCTGGTCAACAGATTCTACTCATCGGGGGGGCGCGATTGGCGCTCTCGGAACGTTGGGAAGCGGAAATCCTCCGACTCCCACACGCGCGCTCGATCGCGCTGGATCGACTGCCGCAACCGGACGTGAAGCGGATTCTCGCGGACGTGATCGGGTCGGCACCGCTGGCGGAGGAGCTCGCCCCGCGACTTACCGAACGCAGTGACGGCAATCCGTTGTTCCTCTTCGAGCATCTGCGGGCGCTGGAGGACGCTGGTGTGGTGCAGCGAGGACCCGACGGACGGTGGTCGATGACGGGCGCCGCGCCGCGCTATCCCACGCCCTCGCGGATTCAGCACCTGATTCGATCGCGATTCGCCGCGCTGGCGGAGGAGGACAAGGAGCTGCTCGATCTCGCGTGCTGTTGCGGGTTCGAGTTCGATCCTCTCCTGGTCGGTCTGGCAGCGGGACTCGAAGCCTTGCCGACCCTCAGACGATTCGCTCTCATCGAAGCGCACCACGGACTGGTCCGATCTTCCGGTCGACGCTATTCCTTCGACCACCATCAGGTGCAGGAGTCGCTCTACGAGGGACTCTTTCCTCCTCTGCGCGAGCAGTACCACGCCATGCTCGGTCAGGTGTTGGAGCAGCGGGAAGTCCCGGGGCGGGCGCAGCGCGATCCGGGTGAGGCCGTGGAACTGGACGCCGGGGCGGTGGCCGGAGCGACGGCAGTCACGCTCTGCGAGCACTTCTTCCGCGGGGCACGTCCCGGGGACGGGATCCGCTACTTGAAGCGCTCGTTGGATCACCTGGGGACTCTCCGCCTGGCCGCCTCTCTTGACCTGATGGAACACGCGCTCGGGTCTGCGGGCCTCGTTTCGGGACCGGCGCGCATCGATCTGCTGGCCAAGAAAGCGACCTTCGCCGTGATGGCGGGCAAGCCCGAGGCGGAGAACGCGGCCCTTGAGGAGATGATGCGGCTGGCGGACGAACAATCGGTGCCGCTCGAGCAGGCGCGCGCCCGTCGCATGCTCGGATTCCACTGCGATCGAACGGGACAGATCGCGCAGGCCGAACGGTATCTGGAGGAAGCGGAGCGCTACGCCCGGACGAGTGGAGATGTCATGGAAGAGTCCCGGGTTGCGGCGACGCGTGGCCAGCACGCGTGGATGACGAGCCGCTATGACGAGGCGCTCCCATTCTATCAGCGATGCATCGAGCTGGCGCGCAGCGGCGGCGATCGTTGGACCGAGGCACGGGCCATCGGTGCGCTCGGGATCGCCTATCAAGGGCTGCGGCGGTTCGAGGAGGCGCAACGCTACGTCGAGGAACACCTCGGAGTCTGCCGGGAGCTCGGCAGCGCGCCGGGGGTCGCCCTCGCCACGGGGAATCTCGGGGCCGTGCTCCTCGCGTCCGAGCGGTATGCGGAAGCGGTTCCGGTCGTCGAGTCGCATCTGCGGTTGGCGCGGGAATCCGGGTACCGAATGGGAGAAGCCACTGCGCTCGGGAACAGTGGCTTTCTCTATGTGGCGCTGGGACGGGGCCCCGAAGCGCTCGCTTTGCTGGAGAGGTCGTTGGAAGTGGCGCGGGAAGTCGCGTTTCGTTTCCACGAGGCGGAGGTACTGGCGCACCTGGCGGCAGCGCACCAGATGTTGGGACACGCGCCCGAGGCCCATCGCCACTATGATCGGTCGCTCACCTTGTGGCGGGAGCTCAAACACCCCTCGATGCAGGGAGGCACTCTGCTCGGACTCGGGCTGGTCGCCGAGGATTCCGGTGACCCGGAAGTCGCCGCAAGCTACTACGAGGAAGCGGAGCGCGTTTGGACGGGGGCGGGCCTGACCGTGGAGCTCGCGGAGTGGTTGCTGTGGTCCGGCCGCCTCGATCGGAAGTCGGGTCGGATCCCGGAGGCTCGAGACAAGCTCGCGCGCGCCGTGGAAGGCGCTCGCGAACATCGGCACATCCGGGTCGAAGTGCTGGCCCTCGCACACTCGGCTCTCTTGCCCGGCGGTGATGCCGATGAAGCTCTGGAGCGGTATCACGCCCACCGGGGTCGGCTCCCGGTTTCCGCCGAGCTCGAAGCCTGTCATTGCCTTTGGAAGGCGACCGGGGATCGCGCGCACCTGTCGAAGGCGGCCGCTGATCTCGCCGCGTTGCGCGAACATGCTCCGCCCGCAGATCGAGCCGGGCTCTACTCCCGGGTGCCGCTCTACCGGGAGATCGATTCCGACTGGCGGAACTTCTCGGGAACGTGACGACGGATCAGTCTTCTGGGGTCGACCCGTGGCCGTTCCTCTGCTCCCGGTCAATTCTCTCGCCCATTCGGACCCGCGGACGATCTCGCCTCGCCCCCGCTGGTCTCGGCCTACGCGCTCGCCGTTTCAGCTCGCGAGTCGGCGGTTCACATTCGGCGGGTCCGAGCGTCGGGGAACCCAGCGGTCGAGGATCTCCTGCAGACGATCGGCGCGCACCGGCTTCGGGACGTAGTCGTTCATTCCGGCAGCCAGGCAGCGTTG
>JAGQHR010000487.1 GCA_020431745.1 Candidatus Eiseniibacteriota bacterium | reverse complement strand
CTCCATTCCGGGGACACGTGCGATCCGTCCCCACCGAGGTGTTTCCGAGCTCGGACTAGAATACTCGGCGCGCCGGCGTTCGTGGGCCCCAATGTTCGTCACGGGACGACATGCTACGCGACGCGGCGACCAGGGGGCGACGCAGCGGCACGGGCGATGCCACGCCCACGCACACCACCTCCGTGCGTAGGGAGAGACTGCCTCGGGATCGTGCCGGCGACGACGGACCGATCGGGAACGTGCGCGTCGGACTCAGACCGCTTCGGCTTCGGTCTCCGGGACGTGGGTGGCCTGATACCAGTCGACGTACGCTTGGATGTGGGTTCGATCTTCCTTGGAGAGCTCGAGGAAGCAGGCTCCCATCCGATGTCCCTGCTCGGAGCGTCCCGCCGGCTCGCATCGCACGACGAGGGCGACCGTTTCGATCCGGCGCGCGGATTCGTCGGCGAAAGGTGGAAAGACGAACTCGATCCCGAGCTTGGTCATCGGCTCCATCGGCCGGTTGATCCGGCAGAAGAATCCACCCACGCTGAAGTTCAGGACCTCGAGGCGGACCTCGTCTCCGGGCTTCTCTCCTTCGAGGATCGCTTCGAGCTGGATTTGGGCGCGGCGGTGCTTCCGCCGCTCGGGACGCGCATTCGGACCGGACATCGGAATCCCTCCCTGAAAAAGGTGTCTGTCCGTGCTATCGGCAGCCCCGCCCGAGCGGCACAGGCCAGGCTGCGGATTTTTCCGCGTGCCGCCCGCCCGAACGCTCCACGCGGGCGCGAGATGCGGGTAAACGCCACGGGGGTCGCGCACTAGAGATCCCTTCCGGCACCGACCCGCGAAGCAGAATAACGGAAAACCGACCGGGGCTCGCACTGCGAATTTCGGAGTCTGCGGGGCCGGATTCGTCGCACCCCCGGTGGCTTCGTCGACCGGGGTCGCTCCCTCAGCGTCGCTTGCGGGTGCGACGCCCGCCTCCCCGGGAGCGCGGCGGGGCTGCTCCACGTGTCGTGCGCCGTTTCTTTGCGCCCCGACCGGCCGTCTTGCGCGAGGGAGCCGAGGCACTCGTCCGGCGTCCGCCCCGACCGGTGCCACCGGTTCTTCCCGTGGACCGCCGGCCTTCGCGACGTTCATCCCCACCGGCACGTCGCCGCCCGGGGCGCACCCCACCCCTCGGGACGTCCAGCAGCACGAACTCCGTGCGCCGGAGCCGCACGTCCGCGGCGACGATCTGGATCCGCACGGCGTCGCCGGGACGCAGCTCCCATCCCGAACGGGAATCGATCCAGGCCAGGCGCTCCTCCACGAACTGCGCGCGGTGGGGCAGAGTCTGCGCCGGAACGAACCCGTCGACGGGAACCCGATCGAGCTCCACGAAGAGACCACGCGGAGTGATGCCGGTCACATGGCCGGCCGCTTCCTTGCCGAGGCGCTCTTCCAGATAACGCACCGACTTGAGCCGGATGATCTCGCGCTCGGCCGTTTCGGCGTTCGCTTCGCGGCGGCTGGAAAACAGCGCGATCCCTTCGCTCGCCTCTCCCATCAGGTCCGTACGCACCTCGCCCGCGAGCTTCTCCTTCACGCGCCGATGGTTGAAGAGATCCGGATAGCGCCGAATCGGCGAGGTGAAGTGGCAGTACCCATCGATGCCGAGCCCATAGTGGCCGAGATCCTGTGCGGAATAGACCGCCTTCTTCAGCGAGCGGAGGAAGTAGCGATGGATCACCCGCGCAGCGGGGGTGGCGGGCAGCTCGGCGAGCCACTTGCGCAGGCTCCGCTGGCTCTCGAACACGGTCCGCGGTGTGCTCGGACGCAGGATCATTGCCAGCTCGGCGAACTCCGCCAGCGCTTCCCGCTCGGGCGCTTCGTGGACTCGGTAGAGAAACGGGATCTCGCGTTCCTTGGCCCAGCCGCCCAGGGTCCGGTTGGCCGCGATCATGAACTCCTCGATCACCCAGTGCGATGGCTCATGGCGACGTCGGACGATCTTCTTGGGAACACCGTCCGCGCGCAGCTCGACCTGTGCCTCGGGGACGTCCAGATCGAAGCCTCCGACCGCGAAGCGGCGTTCGCGCAGCAGGCCCGCCAGCTCGCGCATCCGGAAGAGCGCCCGCACGACCTCCTCGTCGACCTCCAGCTCTTCGGCATCACCGCCGTCCAGGACCTGCTGGACCTGGTCGTAGTGCAGCCGCGCGCGGCTCCGCATCCAACCCTTGGCGACCTCGGATCCCAGGAGCTCCCCGCGGGACGAGAAGCGCATCTGAGTCACCAGGGTCCGCTTGTCCGCGTCCGGAGAGAGAGAGGCCGCGCCGTTCGAGATCTCCTCCGGAAGCATCGGAAACACCGTTCCGGGAAAGTACGTGCTCGTGCCCCGCAGGTAGGCCTCTTCATCCAACGGACTGCCTTCGGGCACGTAGGCGGTCACATCGGCGATGTGCACCGTGAGCAGGAACGTGCCGTCGGGCTCGCGAGTGAGCGCGATCGCATCGTCGAAGTCCTTCGCGTCGATCGGATCGATCGTGAGCACGAGCTGGTCACGGAAGTCGCGACGCCCCTCGTCCTCCGACGCCGGCGGAGCTGCCACCGCGGTCTCCGCGACCACCATCGCCTCGTCCGAGAATCGGGTCGGGATCCCGAACTCCATCGCGATCACGACCGCGTCGAGACGGGCATCCCCTGCCTCGCCGATCATCTCCTTGAAAATCGCGATCGGGCGCTGATGACGGGTCTCCAGGTTCTCGACCCGGAAGAGGATCTTCGCACCGGCCACCGGACGATTGGGCCCCAGCTGGAGAGGCAGCCGCTCGGGCAAGAGCGGCGAATCCGGACGCACGTAGACGGCCTTGCGTTCCCGGATGAGATCACCGGTGAAGAGCGGGTTCGGGCGTTCGAGGATCTCCTCGACGATCGCCTCGGTGCGGAAGTCGTAGTGTGAACGGACGAGATCGGCCCGGACGCGATCTCCGTGGATCGCGCCGCCCATCCCGGTCATCGGAATCGGCAGGTCCTCGCCGCCGTCATCGCGGATGAGGAAGGCGTATCCGGAGCGGGTTCCCCGCACCGTTCCGGTGACCTGTTCCGGTCGCGAGGGTCGGGTCATGGATGCGCCTCCATACGCGCCGCGTCGAGAACCGACCACGCGGCACCCAAGCGAAGGAGCCTCGGACGCAAGGCATCCGAGGCTCCTTCCAGCTCAACGTCCGCGGAGCGGCGTTACCGTTGCCATTGCCGCTTCTTGTGACGATTCTTCCGCAAGCGCTTCTTTCGCTTGTGCGTCGCGATCTTCTTCCGCTTGCGCTTCTTCCCACAACCCATTGCTGGATGACCCTCCTCGTGCAGCGGAAGTTTTTGCGACAGCCGGTCTCAATCCCTGTTGATCGAGGGAACGTACCCGTTCTGCAGGACCGCCGTCAACCATGCATCGGGATCCCCGGACGGGGCGCCCCCTTCCCGGGAGGGGCCCCCTAGCGGTGGGCGCCGGGGTCCGATCCGTCCGGCGGCTCCACTCGGCGGCGGCTGGCATCGACGATCCCGAGGACGGCAGCGTCCACGGGACAGAACGGGTCCTCCAGGGCTTCGGCCGCTTCCCGCGATCGGACGAAGAAGACGGTCGATCCCCGGCCCGACTGCGTGACGTCGGCTGCGACGAGCGGCTTTCCCGTCGGACGCCCTGCCTCGTCGAGCGGGTCGATCCAGACCAGCTTGAGCCCCGCCATCGACGGCACGCGCTGCGTGGCCACCACGGGCCCCAGGAC